>JBKHWY010000228.1:0-7238 GCA_046566285.1 Gammaproteobacteria bacterium
TGGCCGGCAGCCGGGGGATCTCCCCGCCGGCGAACCCGACCACGCAGAACCGGCCGTAGCCGGTGAGCGAGCGCAGCGCCGTCTCGGCCAGCGGGCCGCCGACCGGGTCGATGACGACGTCCGCCCCGCCCCCGGTCACCTCCCGCACGCGGTCCTTCAGGTCGGTGTAGTCGAGGACGACGTCGGCGCCGGCCGCCGTCGCGGCGCCGGAGGCGGGTGAAGCCATGGAAGCGCCGGTCGAGGACACCGTCGCGGCGGATGCCGCACCGTCCGAGCCGCAGGCGGCCGTGCCCGAGGCTGCCCCTTGCCTTCGATGAGCATGCCGATGATGTCGATAATGTCGATCGTAGCGATGCCGCCGGTACCGCAGGCACCGCTGGCGCTGGCCGCCATGACGCCGGCGGCGCCTGCGGCGCCAGGCGCCGCGCAGCCCGCCATGCCGCTGCATATCGCCGCGCGCACCGCCGCGCCGGCCCTGCCCTCGCCGCCCGCCCCGGACGCGCCCGCGGCCGCCGAGCGCGCGCCCGCGCCAGCCGTGGCCATCGACGCTGCGCTGGAGCCGGTGACTACGCCCGCGCCCCTGCACAAGGCGGCCTCGCCGAGCCAGTCCGCCCATGCGCCGCAGCCGGCGCCCGTAGCTGTCGCGCCGGGCCTGGAGGCGCCGCATGCCGAAGCCGCCAAGGACAGCGCTCCGGCGCGCGAACCGGCTCCGGTGGCCGGACCCGCCACCGCCATCCCGGCGGCGACCGGCCCGGCGCGCGCCAGCGAGACGGTCACCCTGGCCGGCCCGCCCACGGCATGGCGCCAGAGCCTGCACGAAGCGCTGGGCGAACGCCTGCAGATGCAACTGGGCCGCAACGTCGAACACGCAGTGATCCGCCTGGAGCCGCCCATGCTGGGCCGCGTCGAGATCGCGATCCGCCACAGTGCCGGCGCGCTGGAAGTGAACATCTCGGCCACCCACGGCGAAGTGCTGCGCCAGTTGCAGGGCGTGGGCGAACAGCTGCGCACCGACCTGGCCCAGCGCCAGTTCACCGACGTGGCCGTGACGGTGGCGCCGGCGCGCAGCCCGGCCCAGGGCTCGCAGTTCGCCGGCGGCGAATCGCAGGAGCGTAGCCGCCAGCACCACGGCCAGCAGCACGGCCAGCACCAGCCGCAAACGCCCGGCCTGGCGCTGGGCGAGGCCAATGACAGCCGCTCGGCCTTCACCCTGAACGGACGCGGATAGAAACGGACCCGAACAAGCCATGAAGAAATCCATGAAAATCGTGATCGGCGTTGTGGCCGTGCTGATTGCCGGCGGTGGCGCCGGCGGCGCCTGGTGGCTGCGCACGGCGCAAAAGCCGGGCGCCGAGGCCCATGCCGAAGCCAAGAAGCCCAAGTCCGACAAGCCGGCCAAGTACGTCACCCTGGACAAGGTCATCGTCATGCTGCGCCGTGGCGCCGGGGAAACCAGCACGCACTACCTGTCCACCGACCTGGTGCTGGCCACCACCGAGGACAAGGAAAAGCACACCAAGGAACAGCTGCCGCTGCTGCGCGCCATCGCCGTGCGCGCCCTGTCGGCGCACACGCTGGCCGAAGCCTCGGCCATGACGGTGGAGCAGACCGCCGCCCAGCTGAACGAGACTTTCGACGCCCATTACGCCAGCGCGGAACGGGACAAGCCGTTCTCCGAGGTCATGATCGGCAAACTGATCATCGAGTGAGCGCACGTCCGTGACCTACCTGGCCGATCAATACGCCGACTACGCCGATGCGTCCAGCGCCGGCGCCGGCGCCTATCAAGGCGCCGGCATGAGCGCGCGCGACGAGCAGCGCCACCTGCTGGCCTATGCGCCGCTGGTCAAGCGCATCGTGCGCCAGCTGAACTCCCAGCTGTCGGGCGCGATGGCGCGCGAGGACATGGAGCAGATCGGCTTGATGGGCCTGCTCGAAGCGCTGCGCCGCTACGGTGAGCCGGACAATGGCTTCGGCAGCTTCGCGTCCTTGCGCGTGCGCGGCGCCATCCTCGACGAACTGCGGCGCCAGGACTGGCGTCCGCGCACGGTGCGCCAGGACAGCCACCGCATGCGCGACGCCGTGCGTGCACTGACGCGCCGCCTGGGGCGCGAGCCGTCCGCGCAGGAAGCGGCGGCGGAACTGGGCATCAGCGTCGAGGCCTACCACCAGCACGAACTCGACGACAGCGCCCAGGAACTGCTGAGCTTTGACGAAGTGCTGCAGGAAGCCACCGAGAACGCCCACAGCACGGCCGGTCCGGAAGAAGCGCTGCTGGTGCGCCGCACGCTGGAACAGGTGTTGACCAAGCTGTCCGAGCGTGAGCAGCGCGTGATTCAGATGATTTACGAGTTCGAGCTCAGTTACAAGGAAATCGCCGCCGTGCTGGACCTGTCGGACGCGCGCGTCTGCCAGCTCAATAAAAGCGCGCTGGCGAAGATGAAAACCGCCCTGCAGGCGGCCTGACCCCACAAAGAAACAAGAGAACAAGTCATGCAATTTCTAGGAATTTCCATCGTGCTGGGCTGCGTCTTCGGCGGCTTTGCCCTCATGGGCGGTACCGTCGGCGCGATCTGGCAGCCGGTCGAGATCCTGATCATCGCCGGCGCCGCGCTGGGCGCGCTCGTGCTGGGCAACCCCAAGCACGTGCTGGCCGAGATGGGCCACCAGCTCAAGCGCATCGTCGGCCGCAAGAAGCACGATTCGGAATTCCAGCGCCAGCTGCTGCTGTTGATGTACGAACTGCTGCAGACCGCCGCCGGCGGCCTGAAGGCCCTTGACGCGCACGTGGAAGCGCCGCGCGAGTCCGACATGTTCAAGCGCTATCCGCTGATTCTGGACGAGCCCAAGCTCTTGGCCTTCATCGTCGATAACTTCCGCCTGATGGCGATGGGGAAGATCAACGCCCACGAGCTGGAAGGCGTGCTGGAACAGGAACTGGAAGCCATCCATGAAGAACTCACGCAGCCCGCCAAGTCGCTGCACAAGGTGGCCGAGGCCATGCCGGGCTTCGGCATCCTGGCAGCCGTCCTGGGCATCGTGATGGCCATGCACTCGGTGGCGGGCGGCGCCGACTCCGGCGAGATCTCCGAGAAGGTGGGCGCGGCCATGGTCGGCACCTTCATCGGCATCTTCTTCTGCTACGGCGTGCTGGACCCGATCAGCAACATGATGAAGCAGCTGGTCAATTCGGAAGCCTCGACCATGGAAACCGTCAAGGTGGTGCTGGTCACGCACGTGTCGGGCAAACCGGCCCTGCTGGCGATCGACGCCGGACGGCGCCTGATCCAGCTGAACACCAAGCCCAGCTTCGCCCAGCTCGAACAGTGGATCAATGCGATGGGCGGCGAAGACGAGTCGCAGAACAAGCGGCGGCGCGCGAGCGACCGCGCGGCGGGGTAAGCCGTGTCGAAGACGAACGACAAGCACGAACAGACCGTCATCAAGCGCGGCGGCGGGCGCCATCACGACGACGAGCATGGTGGCGCCTGGAAGGTGGCGTTCGCCGACTTCTGCCTGGCGCTGATGGCCCTGTTCCTGGTGCTGTGGCTGATGGCTTCGCGCGAGAAGGAAGCCATCCAGAGCGTGATCCGCGACGCGGCGGCGGCCGGCCAGCTGGAAGGCAACGGCAAGAGCGCGCAGATCGGCAATGGTCCGAACGGCAGCCTGATCGAACGCTTCCCGCAGGAGCACTCCGGGGACGCCCAGACCAGCAAGCAGGGAGAAGTCAGCTACGACTCCCCAAGCGACCTCGCGGCGCTGTCGAAAGCGCTGCAGAAGATGAGCGCGGACGCAGGCCTGGCGTCGAACCTGGCCGCCGTGGTGACGCCGTTCGGCCTGCGCGTGATGTTGCACGACACCGAACAGCAAGGCATGTTCATGCGCGGCAGCGCCCTGCCCACCGGGCGCTTCGCCAGCCTGCTGCAGAAAATGGGCCCGCTGTTCGCCCAGATGAAGAACCAGATGCTGGTGGTCGGCCACACCGACTCGGTGCAGTACGCCGCCGCGGACAAAGGCGGCATGTCCAACTGGAGCCTGTCGGCCAGCCGCGCGATGGCCGCGCGCGCCGAACTGCTCAAGGGCGGCATGCGCACGCACAGCGTGCTGCAGGTGGTCGGCATGGCCGACCGCGCGCCGCTCGATGCCGCGCGCACCGAAGCGGGCCTGAACCGCCGCATCGAGCTGGTGATTTTGACGAGCGCGCAGGCGCGCTCGGTGGCGGACATGTTCGGCGCACCGGGCGCCAGCGAAGCGCTGACGGACGGCGCATCGACCAGCAGCGCCGCCACGCTTGAGCAGCGCAAGCTGCGCCGCCAACTGGCGAACTGACCATGACGATTCAATCGAAAACCCGAGGCAAGCACATGAAAATCACCGGCACCAGCGCCCCCGTCGTCGCCACCCCGGCCACGCCCGCCGCAGCTGCGGCACCGACCGCAGCGGCCGCACCTGCGCAAGCAAGCGCCGCGCCCTCGCTGGAATCGGCCGTGCTGAAACCCGCCGCCCAGGCGCTGGCCGAGATGCCCGAGATCGACCACGCGCGCGTGGCCGAACTGCGCGACGCGCTGGCCAAAGGCGAACTGCCGTTCGATCCGGCCCGCCTGGCCGGCCTGATCGAACGTTTCCACGGAGGGCGGGGATGAGCGGCCGCATGACGCGCCAGCAGGCGACCGACGCGCTGGCCACCGGCGTGCGCCAGGACCTGGACGCCGGCAGCGCGATCCTCGCCCTGCTCGAGCGCCAGTTCGACGCCGCCCTGCGCCACCGCAGCGGCGAGCTGGCCGCGCTGGCCGCCGAGCTGACGCCCGCGCTGGCCGCGATGGAAGCGCGGCGCCTGCAGCGGGTGGCGCTGGTGCGCGCGCTGGCCGGCGTGGATGCCACCATGGCAGGCTTCATCGCCACTCAGGCCGAGCCGGCCCGTGCGCGCCTGGCGGCTGGCTGGGCCGAGCTGGAAGCGCTGGTGGTGCGCTGCAAGGCCGCCACGGCGCGCAACACGGCGCTGTTGACCGAACAATTCACCGTCATGCAGCGCGTGCTGCACGGCGACGACGAGACCTATGCGCCACGCTGAACTTTCCACCACCGCGCTGCCGGCCACCCTGCCCACCGCCCCGACGCGCCCGACCGCCGCGCTGGACGGCGGCAGCGGCTTTGGCCGTGCGTTCAGCGACATCCAGGGCGAAGTGGCGAGCTTCATTGCCGAGGGCGGCGGCAGCGCGCGGACCCTGCTCACGCCCGAGGGCGGCGTGATCCAAGCCCGAAGCACGCAGGCGCTGGCACAGGGCGGCGAGACCACCGATGCGCAGCAGGCCTTCCTGAAAGAGATCGAACCCTGGGCCGCGCAGGCGGCGCACAAGCTGGGCGTGGCGCCCGAGCTGGTGTCGGCCCACGCGGCGCTGGAGTCGAGCTGGGGCCAGCGTCCCATCCCGGGCGGCAGCCACAACCTGTTCGGCATCAAGGCCGGCGCGGGCTGGAACGGCGCCGTCAGCGAAACCCAGACGACCGAGTACGTGCACGGGGCGGCGGTCAAGACCAGCGCACGCTTTCGCGCCTATCCGGATGCGGCGGGCGCGTTCGACGACTACGCCCGCATGCTGCTGGCTAACCCGCGCTACCAGGGCGCGCTCGGCGCCGGATCGGACGCGCACGCGTTCGCGCAGGGCCTGGCGCGCGGCGGCTATGCCACCGACCCGGCCTATGCCGACAAGCTGGTGCGCGTGGCGGCCAGGCTGCAAGGAACGCAGGGAGCTAAGGGCTGATGCGCGCCGTGCCGACCGGTTCCACCGTGCCTGCGCCGGAAACGCGCATGCGCACCACCACGCCGCTGGCCAGGTTGCGCACGCGGATGGTGGCGCCGCGCGCGCCGCTGTCCATCGCTTCGCCGGACGTGGAGACTTCGATCTCGTCCTCGCGCGCGACCATGACGACGGCGTCGCCGCGCTTGACCAGCACCGGCGCCGACAATTGGCTCGCGCGCAGCAGCTCGCCGGCGCGCAGCGAGCGCCGGCTGGTCTGGCCGACGGCCGCCTCCAGCGTGGGCACGGGGTCGGACACGCTGGTGATGTCGCGCCGCTCGAGCGTGACCTGCGCGCCGGTGACGACGTCGTTGGCGGCGATTGGCGCGGCCGTCACCGCCACCAATGCGCTCACCTTGGCGCGCACGACGAATTCCTGGCGCGCGCCGGCCTGCGGCGCGAGCGTGGGGCAGCGCACGGCAAAGCGCATGCGCGCGGGCTGGCGCGTGTCGAGCGGCTCGACCTCCACCGGCACGGCGCACGGCGCGCTGGCACGTGCGGCCACCACGGTGAGTTCAAAACGCGGCTCGGCCAGGCCGCTGGCGCTGAACTGCTTGTCCAGCTGCGCACGCGCGGCCTGTTCAACCTGCGCGGGGATGGGCGGCACGGCGGCGGCCACTAGCAGAACGGCAAATCCAAGCATCGAGAAGCACCCGGGCGCTGAAAACGCCCATTTTAACGAAACCGTCTCAACCTGACTTTCTGGAGGAACGAGCATGACGATCAATTTCAAGGACGCCCTGGGCGTACACGCCGACGCGCTGGCCCTGCGCGCCGAACGCACCCGCGTGCTCGCTTCCAACATCGCCAACGAGAACACGCCCGGCTACACGGCGCGCGACATCGATTTTGCCGCGATGATGCAGGAGCAGGCGGAGGTGAGCGCCGGCGAGCCCACCCTGTCCACCGACGAACCCCTGTACCGCGTGCCCTTCCATCCCAGCGTGGATGGCAACACGGTGGAAATCGGCGTCGAGCAGGCCGCGTTCTCGCAGAACGCCTCGGACTTCCAGACCAGCCTTACCTTTATCAACATGAAGCTGCGCGGCCTGGCCAAGGCCATCGGCGGACAGTAAGTACAACTCAGCCAACCAGGGGACCACCCACCATGAGTTTCAAGGACATCTCCAACATCGCCGGCTCGGCCATGGCCGCCCAGTCCGTGCGCCTGAACACCATCGCCAGCAACCTGGCCAACGCCGACACCGCCGCCACCTCGGAAGCGCAGGCCTACTGCGCGCGCAAACCCGTGTTCGCCGCGCTGGTGGAAGGCAGCGAGGGCGGCGCGCGCGTGCAGGTGCTCGACGTGGTGCAAAGCGCCGAGCCGCTGCGCCGCGTGTACGAGCCGGGCAATCCGCTGGCCGATGCCGAAGGCATGGTCACCTACAGCAACGTCAACGCGGTCGAGGAGATGGTCAACATGATCTCGGCGTCGCGCTCGTA
>JBKHWY010000229.1:0-5179 GCA_046566285.1 Gammaproteobacteria bacterium
CGGCCAGCAGCATGGCATAGGTGGACGGTTCCGGCACGGCGGACACTTCGTGCAGGCCGTCGATGGTGCCGCGCGCGCGCACAAAACCCAGCGGCGAATCCCAGCCGGTGATCAGGCCGCCCAGGTCGAAGCGCGCCCGGTCGAGCTGGGTCGGGATCGCGGTGTTGTTGAACACGGTGGCGGTGTTATCGACCAGCAGGATGCCAGCCGTTTCATGGTCCAGGTGCTGGCCGTAGCCGATGCTGAAACCGTCGTTGACGATCACGCCGCCGGCCTGCGTGTCGTTGTAGACCACCACGCCCGGGATTTCATCGCGCACGTAATGCAGGCCGCTTTGGGTGATGGTGTATTCGAACGCGCCCGCGCCCCCGCCGCCATACTCCACGCCGTAGGGATAGTTCGCCAGCACCGGCGTCGAGGTATCGAGCGTGAAGCGCCCGATGTAGGTGTCGCCCGCCTTCACGGTGGTGCTGGGCTCCCAGCCGTTACCGTTGCCCTCGATGGACAGCCAGTACAACGTGCCGGTGAATTCAAACGTATGGACCGATGCCTGGGCGGCGCCCGCCCATGTGCTTGCCGCAATCATCGCTGCGGCGACCAGCTTCTTCATGTAAATGCTCCAGTGTGAAAAGGCCAATATTAAAACAGAAATAAGTTTTCCGTGTTGCCAGGCTGAGTGATCCCAGGCGGCGCAGTGCTTGGCCGGGCAACAATTTTTGTTGCGAAGAAATTGGCAAATAGTATAATTTGTTGCTTTACGACTAATTGCCATTTCGCCATGCGCCATTTCCACCGTGTCGCCGTCCTCATTGCCGTGCTCTTGCTGGGCGGCTGCTCGCATACCGTCTATATCCATGAGCCGCCCGCCGGCGGCTTCAAGCTGGAACGGCCGCGCTACCTTTTGAAGGCCACCTTGGCCCTGCAGGGAGCAGGCGAAGACAACCGCGCCGTGCACGGCCTCCTGGAGCGCAGCGGTTATTTTTCGACGCTGCAGCAGATCTCCGGTGCGCCGCCCTCCGGCCAGTTCGACATCGACATCGCCTACAAGGGCGTCCAGTGCGGCGAGGGCGAAAGTCCGGTGGACAGCTTTGGCGGCACCTGGTTCTGGACCGCGAAATTCGTGCTGGTGACGGTGCCGACCCTCGGTGTGGTGCCGCCCGGAGCGGGCAGCGAAACGCCCTGCCAGCAGGTGTTCGCCTACCGCTTGCGCTCCCCCCGCAATGCCCAGGCGCGCTCGGTCAGCTATCCGTTCAAGGCAGTGGAATACGTGACCACGGCTCCGGCCCTGTACGCCACGGGCGACAAGCGCCAGTTCCAGAAGGACTTCCTGATGGACCAGTCGGTGGCGGCCCTGCTGAGCGACATCGCGGCCCAGCTGAGCAAGAACTGAGATGGCGCGCATCATCGTCTCCGCGCTGGCGGTGCTGGCCGCGCTGGCCGGCTGCATGCCCACCATCGAGCGCAGCCAGTTTGCCATCGACCGCCAGGACGCAGGTTCTCCGGCCAAGCTGCCTACCACGGCCCAGGGCGCGAACCTCCTGGGCGGCACCTACGAAGGACCGCTGCGCCAGGGCGTGCCGGACGGGCAGGGCGTGTTCCGCTTCAACGACGGACGCCGTTACGAGGGCCAGTTCCAGGCGGGCCGCATGGACGGCGCCGGCCGCATGGTCTACCCGGACGGACGTGTCGTCGCCGGACGCTTCGAGCGCGACGCCGAGGCGAGCGTCAAATTGAAGTATCCGGACGGACGCGAGTTCGACGGCAAGGTCGTCAACGGCGTGCCGAACGGCAGCGGGACGATGTCCTATCCGGACGGCGGCCGCTTGGTTGGCCAGTTCAGCAACGGCCGCGCCAACGGCACGGCGTACCAGATCAAGCCGAATGGCTCCAGCTACTTCGGGCCGTTCAGGAACGGAGCCCCGGCCGGCAGCGGCATCTGCGCGCAGAACGGGCGCGCCAGCAGTTGCGACCGCGATGGCGAGCGCGATATCACCGACCAGGCCAACCGTGATGCGGCGGCGGCGCGGGTGGCGCGCGACATGCAGGCCCGCGAAAAGGCGGCGCGCGAGGCAGCCGCGCGCGAGGACGCGGAACGGCAGGCCAAACTGGATGCCGAGATGGCGCGCCTGAACGGCCAGCAGGGACCGACCAAGGACGGCGACTTCAGTTGCTGGTGCACGATCCGCTCGGCGTGCCTCACCGTGATCAGCTCGGACGACCGCACCCCGGCATCGGTGCGCGCCCTGCAGCATGACCGCCGCATCCTGCAGTGCCAGCAGAAATACGCCGACTGGTTGCAGATCAAGAAGCTGCCCGACTACGACCAGCGCCTGGCGGCGATCGAGGGCAAGCTCGGCCAGCTGGAGCGCCAGATGCAGGCCGAAGAAGCCGAGCGCCGGCGCCGCAAGCGCGAACAGGACGAGTATTGGGCCCGCCAGAAGGCCGACAATGAACGCCTGGCGCGCCTGCGCGAGATGGAGGCGGCCAAGGTCGAGGCCGAGCGCCAGCGTGACCTGGAGAACCGCCGCCAGCAGTGCCGCAAGGCGGAGGTCATGCGCGTCAACCCGTGCCGCTGCTCGAGTCTCCTGAACATCACGCTGCCGCGCGGCGGCGCCTGCGAAGCCTAGGGTCGCGCAAGCTGGCGTCGGCCAGCCTACGCGGCGCGTCCGGTGCACCATCGGTGTAGGGTGATGGTCGGGGAGCGCCCGAATCGGTTAGAATATCGTCATCAATTCGGGCAATAAGCATTCAAAGCGACGCAGTTTGCAAACCAACCGCTGCACGTGGCCAAGCCACCGGCGGTTTTTTTTCGAGCACAGGAAACGCATAGGACACGACATGACGACTCACTTCGACACTGAAACGCTGCTGCAGCGTAACCGCGACTGGGCGGCCTCGATGGTTGCCAAGAACCCTGACTTCTTCAAATCCCTGGTCGCGCAGCAGACGCCGGAATTCCTGTGGATCGGCTGCTCGGACAGCCGCGTGCCGGCCAACGAACTGCTGGGCCTGGCGCCGGGCGAACTGTTCGTGCACCGGAACATTGCCAACGTGGTGGTGCACTCCGACCTGAACTGCCTGTCGGTGCTGCAGTTCGCCATCGACGTGCTGAAGGTCAAGCACATCATCATCTGCGGCCACTACGGCTGCGGCGGCGTGCATGCGGCCATGATCAACCGTCGCGTGGGCCTGGCTGACAACTGGCTGCGCCATGTGCAGGACGTGCACCAGAAGCACGAGCGCTATCTCGGTGAAGTGCTGCCGGAAAAGGACCGCGCCGACCGCCTGTGCGAACTGAACGTGCTCGAACAGGTGATCAACACCGCGCGCACCACCATCGTCCAGGATGCCTGGGACCGTGGCCAGGAATTGAACATCCATGGCTGGTGCTACCGCCTGTACGACGGCATCCTGCGCGACCTGGGCCTGTCGGTCAGCTCGATGGAAGAACTGGGCCAGAAGTCGGCCGCGCGCCTGCAGAAGTACGAGGACGCCGCCCTGCGTTGAACGTTTCTTGATGATATGCTGACCCTTCGTTAATTTGAAGGAGCAGTCATGATCGAAGCCGTCAGCGTCCCGCATATCGTCCCGCTGGACGATATCCTCCCGGATGAACCTTTGCTGATGATGGGTGCGGGTCCCGTGCCCATCCCGCAGCGGGTGGCGGCGGCGAACTCGATCGTCATCAACCACCTGGGCGACACCATGAACAAGGTGATCGAGCAGGTGAAGGAGATGGGCCGCTACGTTTTCCAGACCAAGTCGCGCTACGTGCTGGGCGTGGGCGGCCCTGGTTCGGCCGCGATGGAAATGGCGATCGCCAACCTGGTCCATCCCGGGGATCAGGTCCTGTGCATCTGCAACGGCTACTTCAGCCGCCGCATGGCCGAGATGGTCAACCGCGTGCGCGGCGAAGCCACGATCCTCGAAATCGGCGGCAACGAAAGCGCCAGCGTGGAAGCCGTCGAAGCCGAACTGCGCAAGGGCCGCTATTCGGCCATCACCCTGGTGCAGGGCGAAACCTCCAACACCGTCTGCAACCACAACCTGGCCGGCATCGCCCGCGCCGCCCGTGCCCATGGGGCGCTCGTCATCGTCGATGCGGTCTGCACGCTGTCGACCATGCCGCTGGAGATGGACAACTGGCAGATCGACGCCGTCATCACCGGCGGGCAGAAGGGACTGTCCTCGATTCCCGGCGTGTCGCTCTTGGCGTTTTCCGAGCGCGCCTGGGACAAGAAGATCGCCTCGCGCAGCGAACTGCCCTTCCACTGGGTGCTGGACGCGAACCTGGCCGACAAGTTCTGGAACCAGAAGTCCTACCACTACACCGCGCCCGTGTCGGGCATCCTCGCACTGCACGAAGCGCTGCGCCTGGTTTGCAGCGAGACCCTGCCGCGCCGGTTCGAACGCCACCTGTGCTGCTCCGAAGCGCTGCAGGCCGGGATCGAAGGCATGGGATTGCAGCTGCTGGTGGCCAAGGAACACCGCTTGAATTCCGTGGTGGGCATCGTGGTGCCGGAGCAGGTGTCCGCCAGCGGCGTGCTGGCCCACATGTCGCGCGTGCACAAGGTCGAGATCTCCGGCGCCTTCGGCATGAACATCGTGCGCATCGGGCAGATGGGCGAGCAAAGCCGCGCCCACAACCTGTTCCGCACCCTGCACGCGCTGGGCAAGAGCATGCAGGCAGCTGGCGCGAAGCTGGACGTGCCGGCTGGGATGGCGGCGCTGGAGCGCTCGCTGTCGCAGGCCATCTAGGTTCGATGCCGATGGACGCCAACGACCTGCGCACGATCCGCGACCTGCAGCGCCAGTTCGTGGAGGAGCGCGACTGGGACCAGTTTCATACGCCGAAGAACTTGGCCTCGGCGCTGGCGGTGGAAGCGGCTGAACTGCTGGAACCCTTCCAATGGCTGCAGCATGGCCGCGCCGAGGAATTGGGCGACGCTGGCGTCACACAGGTAAGGCATGAGATGGCCGACGTGCTGCTGTACCTGGTGCGCCTGGCCGACAAGCTCGATGTGGATCTTGGCGAGGCGGTGGTCGAGAAGCTGGCGCTTAATGGGGCCAAGTACCCGGTCGAGAAGGTGCGGGGTGATGCGCGCAAGTACGATCGGTACGACTAGGCGCAGGCATAACCACGCTGGACGTCTATCGCTGGCCTTGAACCCGTCGTNCT
>JBKHWY010000229.1:5188-7191 GCA_046566285.1 Gammaproteobacteria bacterium
ACCTATACCGCGTTCCAAAAATGACATTGTTCCACTCTTGGCGAGCGCGCTATGGGTCCTGGCCTTCGCCAGGACGACGGTCTTGGGGCTAACGATATGGACAAAGGAATGCCATACAGCCGCCGTTCCTGCTACACCCCACCCATGCAAATATACTTGATCACCAGGTAATCATCCATCCCAAACCGCGACCCCTCACGCCCGAGCCCCGACTGCTTCACACCCCCAAACGGCGCAATCTCGCTCGAGATGATCCCCGTGTTCACCCCCACCATGCCCGACTCCAGCGCTTCGGCCACGCGCCATACGCGCCCGATGTCGCGCGCGTAGAAGTAAGCGGCCAGGCCAAATTCGCTGGCGTTGGCCTGGGCGATGACGTCGGCTTCATCCTTGAACCGAAACAGCGGCGCGAGCGGGCCGAAGGTCTCCTCATCGGCCACCTGCATGCTCGCGTTCACGTCGGCCAGCACCGTCGGCTGGAAGAAGCTGTGGCCGAGTGCGTGGCGCTCGCCGCCTACCAGCAGGCGCGCACCTTTCGACAGCGCGTCGGCGATGTGCTGCTCGACCTTCAGCACCGCCTTTTCCTCGATCAAGGGCCCCTGCGTCACGCCGGCCTCCACGCCATTGCCGACCTTGAGCTTCTCCACCGCCGCCACCAGCTTGCGCGCGAACGCTTCATACACGCCCTCCTGCACGTAGATCCGGTTGGCGCACACGCAGGTCTGGCCGGCGTTGCGGTATTTCGATGCGATGGCGCCTTCCACGGCCGCGTCCAGGTCGGCGTCGTCGAACACGATAAAGGGCGCATTGCCGCCCAGTTCAAGCGACAGCTTCTTGACCGTGGGCGCACACTGTTCCATCAGGATGCGGCCCACCTGGGTGGAGCCGGTAAAGCTTAACTTGCGCACGATGGGGTTGCTGGTCATCTCGGCGCCGATGGCTTTCGAGTCGCCGGTGACGACATTGAACACGCCCCTGGGCACGCCGGCCCGTTCGGCCAGCACCGCCAGCGCCAGCGCGGAAAACGGGGTCGTCTCCGCCGGCTTGAGCACCATCGTGTTGCCGGCCGCCAGCGCGGGCGCCCACTTCCAGACGGCCATCATCGCCGGGTAGTTCCACGGCGTCACCGCCGCGCACACGCCGATCGGCTCGCGCGTGACGACGATGCGCTTATCAAGCCAGGGCGAAGGCGGCGTGTCACCGGAGACGCGCTTGGCTTCTTCGCCGAACCATTCAATGAAGGAAGCCGCGTAGCTGATCTCGGCCTTCGATTCGGCCAAGGGTTTACCCTGTTCGGCCGTCATCAGGAGCGCCAGGTCGTCGGCGTGTTCGAGCATCAGGTCGTTCCACTTGCGCAGGATGGCGGCGCGTTCCTTGGCGGTTTTCCTGCGCCACCCCGGCCAGGCTGAGTTGGCCGCGTCGATGGTGCGCTGGGTCTCAAGCGCGCCCATGCGGGGCACGCTGCCGAGCGCCTCGCCGGTGGCCGGATTGTGCACCTGGATGACGCTGTTGTCGTCGGCATCGCGCCATTGGCCATCGATAAAGCACTGCTGGCGCAGCAGGGCTGGGTCGTTCAGATTTAACATGGCGGGTCCCCGATGTGAGTGATCCCGCCATGGTAGCCGCTTTCACAATGATGTGTTCTTGATAGCTTGTTGAAATACGGGTGCAATATTTTCTCGGTAGATTTTTTTCGGACGTACATAACACACCGGAAACCACGCAGTGCGTGCGGAGGAGTTGGCAAGCATCGGCGCTCATCTGCTGGGGCTGGGATTGATCGAGGCGCGGGAAGCACCCAGATTGGCACCGTCGGAACAGCCCGGCCATTGGTGCAAATCAAGGGAATGCTCACCCGCAGTGCCGAAACCTATCTGGGCCTGACGGCGGTCGACGGGTGCGGCGCGGGCGCGCTGCTGGAACAGGTCAAGGCCAGCGTCGGGGCGCGGGCGTAAGCACGCAGCCTTGAAGCCGGGCAATTACTTGCGCTGCTGGTCGCTCTT
>JBKHWY010000230.1:0-7168 GCA_046566285.1 Gammaproteobacteria bacterium
TGCTGCAGGGCGCCAGCGCCGCCATCAACGGCAATCCCAAACTGAAGGCGGAGCAGAAAAAGGCCGCCCTCGACGAGGTGCAGCGCGAACTGCCGAATGCCGCGCAGGTGGTGGGCGCCGAGATGGCCGACCCCAAGCTGATGGATGAACTGGTGGCCGAGACCATTCCCATCTACGCGCGCCACTTCACGGCCGCCGAGATCCGCCAGATGGCCGAGTTCTACAAGACGCCCGTGGGCGCCAAGATGCTGCAGTCCATGCCGCAGATCATGCAGGAGTCCATGCAGGTCAGCCAGCGCATCATGGGCCCGCGCATGAACGCGTTTGTCGAAAAGCTCGCGCAGGGCAAGAACAAGCCCGAGAACAAGCCCGAGAACAAGCCAGAGAACAAATAAAGAACAACAGAGAAAGGATCGCCGTGACCCAGATTTACAACTTCTCCGCCGGCCCGGCCGTGCTTCCAAAGGCGGTGCTGCAGCAGGCAGCCGCCGAAATGCTCGACTGGCACGGCAGCGGCATGTCGGTGATGGAGATGAGTCACCGCGGTCCGGAATTCATTTCGATCCACCAGCAGGCGGTCGCGGACCTGCGCGAACTGCTGAACGTGCCGGCCAACTACAAGATCCTGTTCCTGCAGGGCGGCGGGCTGGGCGAGAACGCCATCATCCCGATGAACCTGCTGGGCCGCTCGAAGGAGCAGCCGGCCACCATCGATTTCGTGCACACGGGTTCCTGGTCCGGCAAGTCGATCAAGGAAGCGGCGCGCTACGCCAACGTGAACGTGGCCGCCACCAGCGAGCCGGGTCACTTTTCCGCCGTGCCGCCGCAGGAATACTGGAAGCTCACGCGCGACGCGGCCTACCTGCACGTGTGCACCAACGAGACCATCGATGGGGTGGAGTTCAACTTCGTCCCCGAACTGCCGGGCGACACGCCGCTGGTGGCGGACATGAGTTCGCACATCCTGTCGCGCGCGATCGATGTGTCGAAGTACGGCCTGATCTTCGCCGGCGCGCAGAAGAACATCGGCCCGGCCGGCCTGACGCTGGTGGTCGTGCGCGAAGACCTGCTCGGTCACGCGCTGCCCATCTGCCCGTCGGCCTTCAACTTCAAGACCGTGGCCGAACACGATTCGATGTATAACACGCCGCCGACCTACGCGATCTACATCGCCGGGCTGGTGTTCGCGCACTTGAAGCGTGAAGGCGGCATTGCCGCGATGGAGAAGCGCAATATCGAAAAAGCGCGCCTCTTGTACGCGGCGCTGGACGTGGACGACTTCTACCAGAACCGCGTGGCGCCCGATTCGCGCTCGCGCATGAACGTGCCGTTCTACCTGCGCGACGAAGCGCTGAACGAGAAATTCCTGGCCGGCGCCAAGGCGCGCGGCCTGCTGCAACTGAAGGGCCACAAGTCCGTCGGGGGTATGCGCGCATCGATCTACAACGCGATGCCGATCGAAGGGGTGCAGGCCCTGGTCGATTACCTGAACGAGTTCGCCGGCCGCTAAGCTCCAGTGGTCAGGCTCGATGCCTGGCATTCGCTTGCCGCCGCAGCTCACCGAATAGTTTTCACCGCAGAGCCCATGATCGACAAACTGAAACCCTTGCGCGAGCAGATCGATGCGATCGACGCGCAGCTGCTCGACCTGCTGAACCGCCGCGCGCGCCTCGCGCAGGAAGTCGGCCACGTCAAGGCCGAGACCAACGCGCCGGTGTTCCGTCCCGAACGCGAAGCCCAGGTGCTGCGCGGCGTGGCCGAGCGCAATCCCGGCCCCCTGCGCGACGCCGAAGTGCAGACCATCTTCCGCGAGATCATGTCGTCCTGCCGATCGCTGGAAAAGCGCGTGACGGTAGCCTACCTCGGCCCCACCGGCACCTTCTCCGAGCAGGCCGTGTACCAGCAGTTCGGCCATGCGGTCGAAACGCTGCCGTGCGTGTCCATCGACGAAGTGTTCCGCGCCACCGAAGCCGGCACCGCCGACTTTGGCGTGGTCCCGGTCGAGAACTCCTCGGAAGGGGCGATCAACCGCACGCTCGACCTGATGCTGGCCACCACCACCATCATCAGCGGCGAGATTTCCATCCCCGTGCACCACAGCCTGATGACGGCCACCGGCGGGATGGACGGCGTCACCGTCGTGTGCGCGCATTCGCAGGCGCTGGCCCAGTGCCAGGGCTGGCTGAACCAGCACTACCCGGACCTGGAGCGCCGCGCGGTGGCCTCGAACGCGGAAGCGGCCGTGATGGCCAGCCAGGACCCGCGCGTGGCGGCGATCGCCAGCGAGATGGCAGGCGAACAGTACAAGCTGGGCGTGGTCAAGGGCCATATCCAGGACGACCCGCACAACCGCACCCGCTTTGCCGTCATCGGCATGCTCCAGACCAACCCGTCGGGCAAGGACCAGACCTCGCTGGTGCTGGCCGTGCCGAACCGCTCGGGCGCCGTCTACAACCTGCTCGCGCCCCTGGCCGCCAACGACGTGTCGATGACGCGTTTTGAGTCGCGTCCGGCGCGCATGGGCACCTGGGAATACTACTTCTACGTCGATATCGAAGGCCATGTGCAGGATGCCGCCGTGGCCAAGGCGCTGGAAGAGTTGAAGGACAACGCCGCATTTTTCAAGGTGCTGGGTTCCTACCCGGTGCACCTGTAAGCCCATCCTAGAAGATAAGAGGATCACCATGTCTCTTCAATTTGGTCCCGACTACGTGCGCGCGATCGCGCCTTACCAGGCCGGCAAACCCATCGCCGAAGTGGCGCGCGAATTCGGGCTCGATGAAGCCCACATCGTCAAGCTGGCCTCGAACGAAAATCCGTTCGGCGTGCCCGAATCGAGCAAGCAGGCCATGGCAGCAGCAGCGGCGGAACTGGGGCGCTACCCGGACGCCAACGGGTTTGAGTTGAAGGCCGCGCTGTCGGCGCGCTATGACGTGCCGGCCGAGTGGATCACGCTGGGCAATGGCAGCAACGACATCCTGGAGATCGCCGCCAAGGCTTTCGTGCAGCAGGGCCAGGCGGTGGTGTACTCGCAGTATTCCTTCGCCGTGTACGCGCTGGCCACGCAAGGCCTGGGGGCGCGCGCCATCGTGGTGCCGGCCAAGGCCTATGGCCATGACCTGGACGCCATGCTGGCCGCCATCGATGGCGACACCCGCCTGGTCTTCATCGCCAACCCCAACAACCCGACCGGCACCTTTATCCCGGCCGCGCAGATCGAAGCCTTCCTGGCCAAGGTGCCGGCTGACGTGGTGGTGGTGCTGGACGAGGCCTACAACGAATACCTGCAGCCGGAAGACCAGTTCGAATCGTCCAGCTGGGTGCGCAAGTATCCGAATTTGATCGTCTCGCGCACCTTCTCGAAAGCCTACGGCCTGGCCGGCTTGCGCGTCGGCTTTGCCATCGCCCAGCCGGCCCTGACGGACCTGATGAACCGCGTGCGCCAGCCCTTCAACGTCAATTCGCTGGCGCAGGCGGCGGCGATCGCGGCCCTGAACGACAAGGCGTTTTTGGAGCAGGGCGCGCGCAACAACGCGGCCGGCTACCGCCAGTTCGTGGAAGCGTTCGAGGAACTGGGCCTGGAATACGTGCCGTCCCACGGTAACTTCGTGCTCGTGAAGGTGGGCGAGGACGAGGGCGCCGGCGCGCGCGTCAATCTCGCCTTGCTCAAGCAGGGCGTGATCGTGCGCCCGGTCGGCAACTACGGCCTGCCCCAATGGCTGCGCATTTCCATCGGCCTGCCGCAGGAAAACGCGGTGTTCATCGCCGCCCTGAAGAAGGCGTTGGGCTAAGGTGTCCGCCCTGGTGTTCGATAAAGTCGTCATCGTCGGCGTCGGCCTGATCGGCGGCTCGTTCGCCCTGGCCTTGAAGGCGGCCGGCAGGGTCGGCACGGTGACCGGGCTGGGACGCTCGCCCCAGGCCATGCGGCGCGCGCTGGAATTGGGCATCATCGACGACATCGCCGACTCCCCACGCGAGGCCATGCGCGGCGCCAGCCTGGTGCTGATCGCCGCGCCGGTGGCGCAGACCGGGCCGATCCTCGCGTCCCTGCTGCCTTACCTGGAAGAGGGCACGGTCATTACGGACGCCGGCAGCACCAAGTCGGACGTGGTGGCGGCCGCGCGCGCGGCGCTGGGCGAGCGGGTGCGCCAATTCGTGCCCGGCCACCCGATCGCCGGGCGCGAGACCAATGGCCCGGATGCGGCCATCGTCAACCTCTACCAGGGCAAGAAGGCGGTGCTCACGCCCCTGGACGAAAACGCCACCGTGGATATTTTCAAGGTGATGGGCGCGTGGGAAGCCTGCGGCGCGATCGTGCACATGCTGCGCCCGCACGAGCACGACAAGGTGTTCGCTTCCGTCAGCCACCTGCCGCATTTGCTGGCCTATGCGCTGGTCGATGACGTGGCCAACAAGCCGCACTCGAAACTGCTGTTCGAATACGCCGCCAGCGGCTTTCGCGACTTCACCCGCATCGCCGGCTCCTCGCCCGAGATGTGGCGCGATATCAGCCTGGCCAACAAGGCCGCCCTGCTGGCCGAGCTGGATGCCTACATCGCCCAGATCACCCGCATGCGTGGCATGCTGGCCGAAGGCGACGGCGCCGCGCTGGAAGCCATCTACGCCAATGCGCGCCGCGCGCGCTGCCAGTGGATCGAAGCCATCGAGACGGCCGAGCAGCCGGCGCCCGTCAACATTGAAGAATAAAAAACCGTACCTATCCGTACCGAAGGAACCCGCATGTCGCAGCAAAAGCAGTACCCGCATCACCTCGATCTTTCGCCTGTCATGCACGTGGAGGGCACCGTGCGCCTTCCGGGCTCGAAGAGCATCTCCAACCGCACCTTGCTCCTGGCCGCGCTGTCCGAAGGCAGCACCCGTATCGTCGACCTGCTGGCGTCCGACGACACCCTGGTGATGCTGGGCGCGCTGCGCTCGCTGGGCATCAAGTGGGAAGAGGCGGACGACCGCACCCACGTCGTGCACGGTGGCGGCGGCGTGCTGCCGTCGCACGAGGCCGATCTCTTCATGGGCAATGCAGGCACCGCGATCCGGCCGCTGACGGCGGCCCTGGCCGTGATCGGCGGCGACTACACCCTGCATGGGGTGGCGCGCATGCACGAGCGTCCGATCGGCGACCTGGTCGACGCCTTGAACGCCATCGGCGCCCAGATCGAATACACCGGCGTGGAAGGCTACCCGCCGCTGCGTATCCGCCGGGGCCACATCCATGCCGACCGCCTGTCCGTGCGCGGCAATGTGTCGAGCCAGTTCCTGACCGCCGTGCTGATGGCCGCGCCCTTGATGGCCAAGACCCATCCGGTCACCATCGAGGTGGTGGGCGAACTCATTTCCAAGCCCTACATCGAAATCACGCTGAACCTGATGCGCCGGTTCGGCGTGACGGTGGAGCAGGACGGCTGGGCGTCCTTCACCGTGCAGCCGGGCCAGAAGTACACGAGTCCAGGCGCCATCCACGTCGAAGGCGATGCCTCGTCGGCGTCGTACTTCCTCGCGGCCGGCGCAATTGCCGGCGGCCCGGTGCGCGTGGAAGGCGTGGGGCGCGACAGCATCCAGGGCGACGTGCGCTTTGCCGAGGCGCTGGAGAGAATGGGCGCCACCATCGTCCGGGGCGACAACTGGATCGAGGCGTCCGCCGACGCGCCCTTGAAGGCCATCGACATGGACTTCAACCACATTCCCGATGCGGCCATGACGATTGCGGTAGCCGCGCTGTACGCCGAAGGCACGACCACGCTGCGCAATATCGCCAGTTGGCGCGTGAAGGAAACCGACCGCCTGTCGGCCATGGCCACCGAACTGCGCAAGCTGGGCGCCACGGTGGAGGAGGGGCCGGACTACCTGTCGGTCACCCCGCCGGTGGAAATCGCCCCCGCCACCATCGACACCTACGACGACCACCGCATGGCGATGTGTTTCTCGCTCGCTTCACTGGACGGCAAAGCGCGTCGTGGGAATACAATGCGCATTAACGACCCGAAGTGCGTGGCCAAGACCTTCCCGGATTTCTTCGAGGCGTTCACTGGTATCGCGAAGAAGGAATTGTTCTGACGGTCGCTTACACCGACCACGCCTGATCCGTCATCCCCGCGCAGGCGGGGATCCATAGCGCGTGTGCACAGAGTGGAACGCCAACTCTGACGGAATGCGCTATGGGTTCCCGCCTCCGCGGGAACGACGGTTTTGAGTGCGGTGGTCATCGTTAATGTTGGCGACTGCCCCAATTGGACCTTTATGGCTAACAACCCCATCCCCGTCATCACCATCGACGGCCCGACCGCTTCCGGCAAAGGCACGGTAGCGCACAAGGTGGCCGATCGCCTGGGTTTCCACTACCTCGATTCGGGCGCGCTGTATCGCCTGACGGCCTTGTCGGCCATCCGCCGCGGCACCGAACTCACGGACGAGCACGCGCTGGCCAAGGTGGCCGAGCACATGCAGCCGAGCTTTCTCGGCGGTGAAATCCTGCTGTCCAACGAAAACGTCACCCAGGCCATCCGCGCCGAGTCGGTTGGCAACATGGCATCGAAGATCGCCGTGCTGCCGGCCGTGCGCCAGGCCCTGTTCGGGCTACAGCTGAGCTTTCGGAAAGCCCCCGGCCTGGTCGCCGACGGACGCGACATGGGCACCGTGATCTTTCCTCACGCACAGTTAAAAGTGTTCCTGACGGCCAGCGTTGAGGCCAGGGCACAACGCCGATATAAGCAATTGATTGACAAAGGTATTTCTGCTAGTATGCAAGACCTTCTGTCAGATTTGCAGGCACGCGACGACCGGGATACGCATCGGGCCATCGCCCCCCTGGTCCCGGCGGAAGGCGCAACCATCCTCGACACCTCCAACATGACGGCCGACGAAGCCATCGACGAAGTGCTCCGGCTGTTTGCGCAGGTGAAGTCCTGAGGAAAGCCGCAGGGCAGAAGTGGTAAGCAATGAAGTAGTTGGTGCCAGGCCCCGGTAATCCTGCCGGGTTTTGGTGTTGGTTTAACCCTAACCCAGTTTAAGTCGCGTCGTGCGATCTCTGCTGGCTCACAAAGTAAATCCTATGTCTACTGCAACAACTGAAGCAACCGGTATGGAAAGTTTCGCAGCGCTCTTCGAGGAGTCGTTGTCCCGTCAAGATATGCGCTCGGGCGAAGTCATTTCC
>JBKHWY010000231.1:0-7154 GCA_046566285.1 Gammaproteobacteria bacterium
CTAACTTGAGCGTGCGCATGAAAGCTGGCCGCGACGAGGGCGGCGCATAACATCTGTTTGTTCACAAACATGAGGGTTTCCTGAAAAGCAGACGCCAGCGCCTAGTCGAGCGCACACAGCGGTCGAACAAAGCGGGGCGGGCGCCCGGGTTGGACCGGAACTGGTCGGGCGGCAGTGTATGTACGTTGGCTTACTGATTTCTTACACAATGTTTTCTAAAGTGTAAGATTTTGTGAGTGGCTGGGCGGGCGTGAGCCGTGGCTCGGTTGTCCCTTTCAAGGCTGGCGGGGCAACTGCGCGATCACGGCCGCGCGCTGTTCCGACGGACCGGAGTTGCCGCACGAGTCAATGAAGAGTTCGCCATCAGCTGACCGCAGGAACACCAAGTAGGGCCGGCCGCGTTCCATGGGGAATCGGCTCGAGGTGTTGTCGGAAGTGATGAGAAGGATCGGATGAGCACCGCCCTTGTAACTGTTCACCACCTTGAACTGGTAGATCGTTTTCTCCACGCCTTCGGGATCGTCGGACGATGAAACGTCAACATGTTCAGTAACAAAGCCAGTGGCGACAATATCGCTCTGCGCATATTCCGCTTCGACCGTCGGGCTGCGGCTATCTGTACACATTGCCAAAGTGTTCCCACTGATCAGAAGCGTGGCGATGAGTGCGATCGCGTGACGGGGGAACGTGCGCATACGGTAAGCCCGGCTATAAGGAAAATTCAGCCTTGTTTGAGTTCACGGACGCCAAGAAAAACCGTCAAGGCGGTAACGGCCCATGTAAAAACCTCGAGCCAAACCTGGTGCTCCATGTAGTTTGGGACCAATCCCAGAAGGAACAGCGTAAAGCATCCCAACGCGATGATTGTAAAAGCGGCCATTCTTCTGAAGGATATAGCCGGCTGCAAACCAATGTAAACCGCAGCGATCAGAAGGACCAATCCCTTCGCTCCCCAATAAAGCAGCACAGCCGGATCCCCGGACGCCGCTGCATGCGGCGAGATTGTGGCGGTGAGTGTTGCCGAGCCGAGGCGATTTCGACAATGGTTCACCGGGATGCGACCAGCCGTAATGCTTGAGGAGTTCACAATCGCTCGCTCCGGGTACGGGTACGGTCATGCGCGCCAGCGTTTTTTGCCAGTTCGTCGATCAAGCGCTCTATCGTAGATTGGTGGTGGATGAAGTCAGAAGCCGGGCCGGTATACTGTAACCACACACCGGACCCCTCTACCAGGATGTGTTGCTGGAGAATGGGGGGCGATTTTGGTAGGGCATAGCTAAGGACATAAGCGTGAACGGCGCCAATCAGTTTTTGCTGTTCATTTACCCGGAGGCAGCCGTTAAGCTCGCAGTCTTTTGCTGCGACCACTCTCAATTGTTCTATTCCAACGCTCGGTTTTCGTAAGAATAGTAGTGCAGTCGTATTTCTATCTCGAATGACCAATGCATCGGCCATTGGGGAGGATGGCATAAAGTACTCATTATTTGACAAGGAAATGCTTAAGTTTTGCCACACCATTTCTCGTGCATAACGAAGTTCCCACCGTATGCGCAGTGCGGATTGCGTGTCCAAAATTACAAAAGCAGATAGGAACGCCGCGCAAGCGATCATGATCGTTTTGATGTATTCCATTCGATCAGTCTCCAGGCATTTTCTTCACGGCAAAATAATATTCGAATGACGTCACTTGGTAAGCACCAATGAACAGCGTCGTTGCAAGCAGTAGTAATGCAAAGACCAGAACGGCTTTCAACGCTCGTGCCAACGTTCGAGTCTTGAGGAGCAATCCGAACGGCGTGCACCTCGACAACCAGCGAGCCACGCCCAATGCGATGACACCAATTGAGAAATCTCGTCTCCGCTACTTTCATGACGCTGTGCTATAGAAAGGTGCTTTATTGAGATCGGGCAAGTTTGTCCGGCGTTAAGCGCTGGCTCGTCACATGAGAAAAGCAATCGTCGCGTTGCAACAACGCGACGGAAGCGGGCTGGTTGGCGGGCAGATGCGGGGCCCCAAGGCCGCGGACGGATCTCGGGATGGGCATGCCGTGGTAGCGCAATCGCCCTACAGTCTGACGCCGCCTCGGCAGCAAATTTGCCGAAATTCCCACACTTCACGCCCGGCTCAAAATTGCAATTGACCCCCGCCACTTGCTTAGGCAAAATGCCACTACCAAAAAAAGTTAGCGCAACCAATTTGCGCTTCATTCTCAGGAGACCTCATGGAACGCGCTTCCTCGGCGGCGATCTCGTCCGCCGGACAGGGCCAACAGCCCAGCTATACCTTCCCCCTCACTGTCGTAACCGCACTGTTTTTCATGTGGGGTCTCTTGACGTCGCTGAACGACATCCTGATTCCGCACCTCAAATCCGTCTACAACCTGACCTACGTCCAGGCCATGCTGGTCAACCTGGCCTTCTTCAGCGGCTACTTCCTGCTGTCGATCCCCGCCGGCGCACTGATCCGCCGTACCGGCTACAAGGCTGGCGCCGTGATCGGCCTGGCCATCTGCGCCGTCGGCGCCGCGCTGTTCTATCCCGCTGCCACCAGCGTGTATGAGCTGTTCCTGTTCGCGCTGTTCGTGCTGGCGGCGGGCATCACCGTCCTGCAGGTGGCGGCCAACCCGTATGTCACCGTGCTGGGCGCACCGGCCACCGCGTCGAGCCGCCTGAACCTGACCCAGGCCTTCAACTCGCTCGGCACCGTGGTCGGCCCTCCGGTGGGCGGCATCCTGATCCTCTCGCACATCTCGGAAGCGGGCGACGCCGCGACCATGACGGCGGCCGAGCGCCTGGCGCAGGCCCAGGCCGTGCAGGGTCCGTACCTGTGGCTGGCGGCAACGCTGGCGCTGCTGGCCGTGCTGTTCGCGGTCATCCGTCTGCCGATCATCCGTGACGACGACGCGGCCGCCACCGGCGCAGGTTCGATCTGGAAGCAGAAGCGCCTGATGCTGGGCGTGGCGGCCATCTTCCTGTACGTGGGCGCGGAAGTGTCGATTGGCAGCTTCCTGATCAACTACATGGGCGACCCGAGCATTGCCGGCTTCTCCGCCGAGACGGGCGCGAAATACGTTGCCTATTACTGGGGCGGCGCGATGGTAGGCCGCTTCATCGGTTCGGCAGTGATGCGCACCATCAGCCCGGGTCGCGTGCTGGCTTTCAATGCTGCCGCCTGCATCCTGCTGTTGATCGCCACCACCTTCGGCCACGGCCACTTCGCGATGTGGGCGGTGCTGCTGGTGGGCCTGTTCAATTCGATCATGTTCCCGACCATCTTCTCGATGGGCGTGCATGAGCTGGGCCCCTTGACCAGCCAGGGTTCGGGCCTGCTGGTGATGGCCATTGCCGGCGGCGCCGTGGTGCCGGTCATCCAGGCGCAGGCGGCCGATGCCATCGGCCTGCAGACCTCGTTTCTGGTTCCGGCCGCGTGCTATGCCTTCATCCTGTACTTCGGCATGAAGTACGCGCGCATGTACGTGGACGTCAAGGCTGTCTAAGTTGTACTCCGGCGCCGCTCCATTCGCGGGCGGCGCCGGGTTTCATCGCCCCCCATTTGCGCTCCCCATCTGGCAATCACACGCGATTGCTGTCCCATTTCGCGGCCTCCAGCGGCCCGGAAATCTTAAGAAAAATTTAATATCGGATCGCCTGATTCCGCACGGTAGTATTCACACACGGTACCGAGACAAATGGCGTGGACAAGCAGATGTAAGCGCGAAGCGCCATTCAATGGAGTTCAACCAGGACAAGCGAGGATGTGATGAAACGTTCGTATTGGATGGGTGTGATGTTTGCCGCGAGCTGCATTTTTTCGGTCACCGCATGGGCGGAAGACGATCTGATTTTCTATGAAGGGAATGGCTGCGACCAAGATATCGTATTCACTTACGATTCCCACCGGGCGGCGGACGACAATTGCAAGAAGTCGGGCCCGTGCAAGGGCGATAACGACGAGGCCCGCTCGGTGCGGATTCTCAAATCGGTGAAGCAGGGCGCCCAGATCCTGGTGTACGACAGCCCGGACCGGAAAACCGATGACGACTGGACCAAGATTACCATCGTCGACAGTACCTTCGTGCCGCCTGAAGGTTATTGCCTGCGCACCTTCGAAAACAACTTCCTGAATCCGGGTTCGAATTACGGCATTCGGGTTGAATATATCCGCAAGAATGGGCTGGACGGGAAAATCTCCCGGGTTCGCATCATTCCCGGGTAAAGCGCTCTACAAAGCCACCTGCGCCGCGCAGATCAGTACAAGGTCTGCGCGGATTCATGCAGCAACTGGCCATACAGCTGGTGGCGCATCTTGGCGATCTTGCCTTCCTGGACCGCCTGCAGCACCGCGCATTGCGGCTCGATCAGGTGGCGGCAGTTATAAAACTTGCAGCCGCCCAGGTAGGGCTTGAATTCCACGAACGCGCGTTCCAGCATCCCTTCGGACAGGTGGTACAGGCCGAACTCCTGAAAGCCGGGTGAATCGATGATGGAGGCGTGTTCGCCCAGCGTGTACAGGCGCGTGAAGGTGGTGGTGTGCTTGCCGGTGTCGAGCGCGGCGGAGATTTCGCGGGTGGCGATGTCGGCGTCCGGCACCAGCAAATTGATCAGCGACGACTTGCCCATGCCGGACTGGCCGATGAAGATCGATGACTGGCCTTCGAGCAGAGGCATGAGGGTGGCCACCGCGTGTTCGGGGTCGGCCTTGGCCGATACTTCATGCAGCGGGTAGCCGAGCGCGGCGTACAGGCCGATGCGCTCGCGCGCTTTCGGCAGCAGGTCGGCCACGTCCACCTTGTTGAGGATGAGGTGCGCTTCGATGCCGGCCGCTTCGGCGGCCACCAGCGCGCGCGAGACCAGATCGTCGGCAAAGCCCGGTTCGGTCGCCACCACGATGAACAGGCGCGTGAGGTTGGCGGCCAGCAGCTTGGACTTGTACTGGTCCGAGCGGTACAGCAGGGTCTTGCGTTCCTCGATGCCTTCGATGACGGCCTGGTCGTCGGAGGTCATCTTCAGGTCCACCACATCTCCCACCGCCACATTGGTTTTCTTCCCGCGCGTGACGGCTTGCAGCTTGCGCCCATCGACCTCCACCAGGTGGTGGCGTCCATGGGCGGCGATGACCAGGCCTTGCAGCGGCGTCTTCATTGGGCCGCCAGGTTGAGCCGCGCGATCCGCACCGAGGCGGGCGGGTGCGAGTCGTAAAAGGCCGAGTGCAGCGGGTCGGGCGTCAGGGTGGAGGCGTTATCCTCGTACATCTTGACCAGCGCCGAGACCAGGTCGCGCGCGTCCGTGTGGGCGGCGGCGAAGGCGTCGGCTTCGAATTCGTGCTTGCGCGAGGTGATCGAGGACAGCGGCGAGAGCACGAAGGTGAATACCGGCAGCACCAGCATGAAGAGGATCAGCGCCAGCGCGTCGTTGGCGGTGCCTACCATGGGATCGACGCCCAGGCCGGTGTAGAACCACACCTGGTCCTTCAGATACCCGAGCAGGGCGAGGAAACCCAGCGAGACGGCGAACATCACGGCGATGCGCTTGATGATGTGACGCAGTTTGAAGTGGCCCAGTTCGTGCGCCAACACGGCTTCGATTTCCTCGGGCGCCAGGCGGGCCAGCAGGGTATCGAAGAACACGATGCGCTTGTTGGCGCCAAAGCCGGAAAAGTAGGCGTTGCCGTGCGCGCTGCGCTTGGACCCATCCATCACGAACAGGCCCTTGGCGGCGAAGCCGACCCGCTGCATCAGCCCTTCGATGCGGGCGCGCAGGCTGTCGTCGGTGAGTGGCGAGAACTTGTTGAAGAGCGGGGCGATCACGGTCGGGAACAGTACCATCATCAAGAGCTGGAAGCCGCTCCACACCAGCCAGGCATACAGCCACCACAGCGGCCCGCTGACATCCATCAGTTTCAAGACCACCCACACCAGCGGCAGGCCGATGGCCGCGCCGAGCAGGGCGCCCTTGAGCATGTCCGCCAGCCACAGCTTGACGCTCATCTTGTTGAAGCCAAAGCGCTCCTCCAGCACGAACTGGCGATAATAGTCGAACGGCAGGTCGAGCAGGCCGCTGACCGCGGCAAACGCGGCCAGCAGGGCGATCTGGTAGGCCATGCCGGGGCCGGTCACGGGCAGGATGCTGGCGGCCAGCCATTGCAGGCCGCCCAGCAGGGTAAAGCCGATCAGGACGATGCCGTTGAACAGCACGGACAGCATGCCGAAGCGGGTTTTGGCGATGGTGTAGTCGGCCGCCTTCTGGTGCGCGTCGAGGGGGATTTTGGCGGCGAATTCGCTGGGCACGGAGTGGCGGTTGTGCACCACGTGGCGCAACTGGCGCAGTGCCAGCCACAGCCGCAGGGCGGTGGTCAGCAGCAGGAAGCCGACGAACAAAATCGAAAACGCGGATGAACTCATGCTGTGCCTGTGAGAAAATGCAGGATTGTTTAGGCCAAGAGAGAATTATGTCACAAGCCACTGATTTAGCAGCAGCGGGCACAGCCGCCCGCCCGAACGAGTTCAACCTGGTATGGGTGGACATGGAGATGACCGGCCTGGACCCGGACAGCGACCGCATCATCGAAGTGGCGGTGGTGGTCACGGACCTGCACCTGAACGTGCTGGCCGAGGGGCCCGTGTTCGCCATCCACCAGTCCGACGAAACGCTGGACAAGATGGATTCGTGGAACAAGGGCACGCACGGTCGCTCCGGCCTGATCGACCGCGTGAAAGCCTCGACCGTGTCCGAGTCCGACGCCGAAGACCAGCTGATCGCCTTCCTGAAGCAGTACGTCCCGGCCGGCAAGTCGCCCATGTGCGGCAACACCATCTGCCAGGACCGCCGCTTCATGGTGCGCGGCATGCCCAAGCTGGAAGCTTTCTTCCACTACCGTAACCTGGACGTGTCGACCCTGAAGGAACTGTGCCGGCGCTGGAAGCCCGACCTGGTGGCCGGCTTCAAGAAGCACCAGAAGCACACGGCGCTGGCCGACATCATCGAGTCGATCGAAGAGCTGAAGTACTACCGCGAGCATTTCATTAAGCTCGACTAAGCAAGCTCGACCAAGCCGGAGCGGCTGCAGCGGCCCCCGCTGCAGGTGCAAATGTTGCAATAAAGCGATGGTTTTTCCATTTGGAAAATATTAAACTGTCAGCTTGTTCAATGTTTAC
>JBKHWY010000232.1:0-7141 GCA_046566285.1 Gammaproteobacteria bacterium
GGCAAGCGCAACGTCTACCTGGGCCAACTGAACCAGTTGTCGGAACTGGAACGCGCGCAGCTGGACGAGGCCGCCGCTGCGGTGGCACAGCAATACCGCAACGGCCGCGCCATGCTGATCGGGCTCGGCGGCGCGGCCATCGCGCTTGGGGTGGCCGCCGCGCTGCTGATTACCCGCAGCATCACCGCCCCGCTGGCGGACGCGGTGCGCGTGGCCAGCAAGGTGGCCGACGGCGACCTGACAAGCCGCATCGAGACCACGGCGCAGGACGAAACGGGCCAGCTGATGGGCGCGCTCTCCAGCATGAACGCGCACCTGCACAATATCGTCGCCGAAGTACGCGGCGGCACCGACCTGATCTCCACGGCCTCGCGCGAAATCGCAACGGGCAATATGGATTTGTCGGCCCGCACGGAACTGCAGGCCAGCTCGCTCCAGCAGACCGCCTCGTCGATGGAACAATTGACCGCCACGGTGCGCCAGAACGCCGAGCACGCGCGCACCGCCAACCAGATGGCGATCGAGGCGGCCAGCGTGGCCAGCAAGGGCGGCGCGGTGGTGGCCCAGGTGGTGCAGACGATGGGCTCGATCAACGAATCCTCGCGCCACATTGCCGAGATTGTCAGCGTCATCGACGGCATCGCGTTCCAGACCAACATCCTGGCCCTGAACGCGGCCGTGGAAGCAGCTCGCGCCGGTGAACACGGACGCGGCTTTGCCGTGGTGGCGGGCGAAGTGCGCAGCCTGGCGCAGCGCTCGGCCACAGCCGCCAAGGAGATCAAGCAATTGATCGGCGACTCGGTCAGCCGGGTCGACGATGGCGCCCGCCTGGTGGACGAGGCCGGCATGACGATGCGCGCCGTGGTCGACAGCATCGACCGCGTGACGCGGGTCGTGGCCGAAATCAGCAGCGCTAGTGACGAGCAAAGCGATGGCATCGAGCAGATCAACCTGGCGGTCACGCAGATGGACCAGGTGACCCAGGAAAACGCGGCGCTGGTGGAAGAGGCCGCGGCCGCCGCGGCATCGCTGGAAGAGCAGGCGCACCGGCTCTCGGCCCTGGTGGGCACGTTCAACCTGGGCGATGGAACGGCCGCCCGCCCGGCGCGCGCACTGCTGGCTGCCTGAATCGAGCGGCGCGTCACGCCAGGGCATCGCAATGCTATAGTAGCGTTCGCCCTGCTGGAAGCGCTTCCAGGCAGGGCAGCCGCTACTACCAGAACGTGCGAGGAGCCTTTTGAATCACCTAACCCACGGCAAGATTCAGCTTGCCATCGTTGCGCTGCTGTCCCTGTCCGCTTGCGGCGAGACCGCCCTGAACCATCCCGCCGCCCCGCTGCTGGGCGCGCCCTCGCCCGCCCTCTCCGATGGCGTCCGGCCGCCGGACTGGAAGCTGGTGTGGTCGGATGAATTCGAGGGGGACGGCTTGCCCGACCCGTCCAAATGGGCGTATGACACGGCGCACAACAAGGCCGGCTGGCATAACGATGAGCGCCAATACTACGCGGCGGGCCGGCTCGAGAACAGCCGGGTGGCGGGCGGCAAGCTCATCATCGAAGCGCGCAAGGAAAAACTGGCCAGCCAGCCCGACTACGGCGGCCAGGCCTACAGCTCGGCCCGGCTGATCACGCGCGGCAAGCAGGACTGGACCTACGGGTTCATGGAAGTGCGCGCCAAGCTGCCCTGCGGTCTGGGCACCTGGCCGGCCATCTGGACGCTGGGCACCAAGGGCGCGTGGCCGGCCGATGGCGAGATCGACATCATGGAACACGTGGGCAGGAAAAAAGGCGAGGTGCTCGGTACCGTGCACACCACCGCCTTCAACCACAAGATCGGCACCCAGCGCGGCGGCGCGATCATGGTGCCGGATGCCTGCGATACCTTCCACAACTACCAGCTGCACTGGACGGCGGACGCGATCCGCATTGGCGTCGATGACAAGACTTTCTTCACGTTTGCCAATGCGAAAGATGGCGCCAACGCCAAGTGGCCGTTCAGCCATCCGCAGTACCTGATCCTGAACCTGGCCATTGGGGGCCAGCTGGGCGGGCCGGTGGACGACGCGATTTTTCCGGTGCAGATGGAAGTCGACTACGTGCGGGTGTATCAGCCTCAGCCTTAACCTTCTTAGCCCCGCCTTTATACCGCGCTGGCCACGGCCGGATTGGCCGGGCGGTGTCTCCACCAGGTGGCGCGATGCCACAAGGCTTCCAAGGGACCCTGCGCATGATGGCGCAGCCACCATGCGCTGAACGCCCCCTGCAGCAGCGCCAGCACGAGGCCGATCGCCAGGCTCATGCTGGCGCTCGTAGTCTTGTAGAAGGCCAGGCCATAGCCGTGGTACAGCGCGGTGCCGATCAGCGATTGCGAGATGTAGCTGGTCAGGCTCATCCGGCCGAGCGGGCCGAACAGCTTGAACAAGCGCTGGGCCCCGTTGAAGCGGAACAGCAGCACGAAGCCGGACACCAGCACCAGCATGAAGGCCAGGTTGGACCAGCTGCCGATGATGGTCTCCAGCGGGCGGCGCAACGCTTCGCCCGGCACCAGCGTGGCCATGTTGGACTTGGACAGGTACAGGGGCACGAAGCAGGTCGCGGCGGCAACCAACGTGCGGGTCCAGAAGCGGCGCGCCGCATCGGTGGCGGCGAACAGCGCTTTCCGGCCGGCCAGCATGCCCAGCATGAACAGCGACATGATCTGGAAGAAGCGGCCGTTTTCCCATGACCAGCGCCACGCGGCCATCTTGCCCGTGGTGAGGTTGCCCATCCAGGTGGTCCACATGGAATCGGCTTTCAGGTAGGTTTCCGTCTGGGCGAAATAGGCCCAGGATGCCGGGTTTGGCAGTTTGGCGGCCGGGTTGTCCAGCGCCCCGACGACGTTCGCCCACTCGACCGGCTGCAGCATCAGCACGCATGCGATGGCAAACACCGCCTTGGTCGGCATGCGCGCCACCGGCAGCAGCACCAGGCCGAACACCGCGTACATCATCAGGATGTCGCCCTGGTAGAACATCGAGTTCACCAGCCCAAACAGCGCCAGCAGCAACAGGCGCCAGGCGAAGCGCGGGCGGAAGTCCTCCCCGCGCTGGGCACGGTTGTTCAGCTGGATGAAGAAGGTGACGCCGAACAGCAGCGAGAAAATCGCGTAGGACTTGCCGCCGAACAGGAAGAACAGGCTGTCCCAGATGACCTGGTCGACCGCGACCATCCATGCGGGCAGGCCGGGCGGCTTGAAATACAGGTCGAAGTGCTCGATGTTATGCAGCAGCATGATCGAGACGATGGCGAAGCCGCGCAGGCAATCGACGACGTCCAGGCGCGAGGACGGATTGTTCATGGGTGGGTCTCTCCAGCTTGCGCATCCGTGTGGGACGAAGCGCTTGTTATTGGTGTGATTGGAAAGGATACCATTTTGGGTGGCTCAGAACGCGTTCCCTCAGTGAAGTCGTTCACTCTGTTCACAGGCGCTATGGATCCCCGCCTTCGCGCACTAGCGTCCGGAACATTTTTTCTTGACACGAGTATAAGCGTTGCAAGTGAAACGACGGTGCCGAAGTCGCTCCTGTAGAGACTCGAAAAGCTTACCGACGTCATCCTGGCGAAGGCCAGGATCCATAGCGCGTTCGACCAGGGGCAAAGTGTGTCTCTGCAGTTCGGTGGTATGGATGCTGGCGTTCGAGGGTGTTGCAGAACCCGCGACGACGCGACGATCGCTACCCCTGTACACTTGAAATCGTCCTTCTGAACATTGCTCGAAACGACTTTTGGCGAAGGCCTTGGCGGCCCCGCCAGAACTCGTAGCGCTCAGCACGAGGTACGGTTCCACGCTGAGCATGCGCGTTTGCTCAGGGTGGAACGCTGCCACTGAAGGAGCGCGCTATGGGTCCCGGCCTCCGCCGGGACGACGGCTCATATCTTGCAGTGCTAACGGCGTTTCCCCATTTGCGCCCCCCTCCTTCCCAGGATGACGTCGGTGGGCTTACGGAGTCTCTACAGGCGGGACTTCGGCACCAAAAACTGCCCTTTCATGCAGCGATGTGCCGCTCAGCCATCCGCCAGCCGCGCCGCCTCCCGCAAGCCGTCCACCATCACCCCGAACGCGCGCGCCTTTTCGTCCTCGCCGGGGACGCGCAGCACGAACGACGGGTGGTAGATCACCACCACCCAGCGGTCCTGGTGCATGAAGGGTTTGCCCAGCACGTCATTGAGCATCGCATGCGGATTGCCCGTGACGGCCTTCAGAGCCGTGCTGCCCATCGCGACGATCACCTTGGGCTTGTGCTGGGCGATCTCGCTGTCAAGCCAGTAGGCGCAGGCGTCGACCTCGCGCTGCGCGGGCGTCTTGTGCAGGCGGCGCTTGCCGCGCGGTTCCCATTTGAAGTGCTTGACGGCGTTGGTCAGGTACACCTTGCGGCGCTCCACTTCGGCCTTGTCCATCGCCCGGTCGAGCAGCTTGCCGGCCGGGCCCACAAACGGCTGGCCCTGCAGGTCTTCCTGGTCGCCCGGCTGCTCGCCCACCAGCATGATGCGCACCTTGGCCGGGCCGACCCCGCCGACGGCCTGGGTGGCGTGCTCCCACAGCTCGCAGCGACGGCATTGGTCCAGGGTGCTGGGCGCCTGGCGCTCGGGCTGGGCCTTGTCGGGAGCGATCGGAATCACGGTGCCGCCGCGCTGGCCCACGCTCTTGGTCTGCCCCACCTTGCGCGCGCCGGCCGCCGCCTGCGTCACCATCTCGGGCACCACGCTGCCTTCGGGAAGATTCTTCCAGAACCGCGTGGGAATGTGCCCATGCATCAGGTCGGCATTCAGGCGTGCGGGATTGAAGATGCTGCGGTAATAGGTCAGCCACAGGGCTTCGCCGGCGTCGTCGATGTCTTCCGGCCCGCGCATCAGGGGGCCGGTGCTGTGCAGGGTCTCGCCATCCCACATCACGCTGGCATCCGGTGTTGCAATCATCCAGGTCACCCTCCCCATGCGGCTGGCGAAATGCCGTGCCACCTGGGGCAGCACGTCATGCGCTGGTTCGAACCAGGCCACGAAGCGCGGCGGTCCGGCATCCTCGCGCCGTTCGCGAAAGCGGATGTAGGCGTGCATGTCGTGCTCTTCGCGCTTGACCGCCTTGACCATCGCGTGCAGCCTGGCTCCATCCTCGTCGGCGGCCGACATCACGTCCTTCTCGCCCTGCTGCCAGCGCCACAGCACAAGATACAGAAAAGCCCAGCGATTGGGCACACGGCAGCAGGCGGCGTCGCGCAGCATCTCCATCAGCTGGCGCGGAATGCGCACCATCGAGTTGCGCGGCGCGCCCAGGACCGGCGCGTTGCCCGTTCCCTGGTCGGCAAACAGGTCGCCGCCCTCCTTTTGCGCGATCCACTGCACGGCGTGCGGCGCGACGTTGTGCATGATGAGTTCGCGCGCGGCCTCGCGCCATTCTTCGAACGAGTGGACCAGCACCGGCTTGCCGGCCGCCACGCAGGCGGCGGCCGAGGCCGGCATGGTCAAACCGTTCAAGCCGCTTGCAATTGCGCCCATAGCTCGAGCTGCTGCGGCGGATGCTCCGCCATCGAACGGCGCAGCACCTCGGACGCGGTGCTGTCGGCCGCCGGCCGGTAGTCGGCCGTGACGATGAACGGAGCGGTTTTCTTCATGCTCACCTTCAGGCGGGTGAGGTCCATGTAGCGGATGCGCCGCACCCGGCGCAGTTCCACCAGGCGCTTGGCGTTGCGCAGGCCGATGCCGGGCACGCGCGCAATCATGGTTTCGTCGGCCATGTTCAGGTCGAGCGGGAAGTGCTCGCGGTGCGACAGCGCCCACGCCAATTTGGGATCGATGTCCAGCGCGAGATTGCCATCCTTGGGCAGCAGTTCGCTGGCGTTGAAGCCATATCCGCGCATGAGGAAGTCGGCCTGGTACAGGCGGTGTTCACGCTGCATTGGCGGGGGCGCCAGCGGCACCGTGCCGGGGCTTTGGGGGATCGGGCTGAAGGCGGAGTAGTACACGCGCTTGAGCTTGTAGCTGCCGTACAGGGTTTGCGCGGTGCCGAGGATGGTCTTGTCGGTGCTGGCGTCGGCGCCGACGATCATCTGGGTGCTCTGCCCGGCCGGCGCGAAATTGGGCGCCTTCGGCTCGGCTTCCTTTTCGTCCAGCCGGGTGCGGATCGACCCCATGGCCAGCTTGATGGTGTGCACGTTCTTTTCCGGCGCCAGCCTCTGGATGCTGTTCTCGGTGGGCAGCTCGATGTTCACGCTCAAGCGGTCCGCGTACTGGCCGGCCAGGGCGATCAGGGCGGGATCGGCGTCGGGGATGGTTTTCAGGTGGATGTAGCCACGGAACTGGTGGTCCTCGCGCAACTGGCGGGCGATGTCCACCAGTTGCTCCATGGTGTAGTCGGCCGACTGGATGATGCCGGACGACAGAAACAGGCCGTCGATGTAGTTGCGCAGGTAGAAGTCGACCGTCAGCTTGACCACTTCCGCCACGGAAAAGCGCGCGCGCGGCACGTTGGAGGTGCGCCGGTTGACGCAGTACTGGCAGTCGTACACGCAGAAATTGGTGAGCAGGATCTTCAGCAGCGAAACGCAGCGCCCGTCCGGCGTATAGCTGTGGCAGATGCCCATGCCATTGGTGGCGCCCAGGCCGTCCTTGCCTTCGGACGAACGCTTGGGCGCGCCGCTGCTGGCGCAGGAAGCGTCGTATTTGGCCGCATCGGCCAGGATTTCGAGCTTGTCCCTCAGTTTCATCGGGCGCCGCCTCAGGTGTCGTTTAACTGTATATATGTACAGTATATTACACCAAGCGGCCTGCGCGTGGCGCACACTCAGCATCGGGCGATGTATGTATTGACTATCGGACACACTGGCCTTGTACTAACTATATACTTGCCACATGAACCAGTCCTCACCCGTCCTGACTTCCCCCTCCGGCGCTGCCCATCACGACATCGCGGCCCCCCAACGCTTGCATGCGCTGGACAATCTGCGCGGCTGCATGATGTGGCTCGGCATCGTGCTGCATGCGGCGGTCAATCACATCACCGCATCGGCCCCGATTCCCTGGCGCGACAGCCAGACCTCGCCGCTGGCCGACCTGCTGATGCTGTTCATTCATTCCTTCCGCATGCCGGTGTTCTTCATCCTGGCCGG
>JBKHWY010000233.1:0-7089 GCA_046566285.1 Gammaproteobacteria bacterium
AGTTAATGGTAGTAACGTAAAATTCCAGGAGGAAACCTACCCTCGCTCAACTGCCGGACCCGCGTCAGACCGACTTCTTCCCATGGCCCTGGAACTCTCCCCGCTCGCGCAGCGCCCTCACGTGGCGCAGGCCCAGGCGTCCTCCCCCAACGCGGCCGAGGCCAATGCTGCGGCCGCGCTGGACGAAGGCTTCCAGTTCACCGGTACCGGCAGCGAATACTTCCGCATCTGGATCGTCAACCTGCTGCTCACCGTCGTCACCCTGGGCGTGTACTCGGCCTGGGCCAAAGTGCGCCGCCTGCAGTACTTCTACCGCAACACGCGCGTGGCCGGCTCCACCTTCTACTACCACGGCAAGCCCGGCGCCATCCTCAAGGGCCGGGTGCTGGCGGTGGGGATGGTCATCGCCTTCAAGGTGGCGCTGGGCGTGTCGCCCAAGGCCGGCGCGCTGACCGGCGCCGTCCTGCTGCTGGTCTTCCCCTGGCTGCTGGCGCGCTCGTTCCGCTTTCGCATGGCGAACTCCAGCTACCGGGGCCTGCGCCTGCGCTTTACCGGCACCACCGTGCAGGCCTACCGTGAGCTGGGCTGGCTGCCGCTGCTGCTGGGCCTGATGGTGGTGCTGGTGGCCGGCGCCGCCTCGGTGTCCGGCTGGTTCGTGATGGTCATCGGCATGCTGGCCGTGCTGGTGCTGCTGGTATTGATGGTCCCGCTGATCCACTACGGCCTGAAGAACTACCAGCACAACCACACCTACTTCGGCCACATGCCCTTCTTCTCGTACATGCAGAAGCGCCAGTTCGTGTCGATCTACCTGCGCGGCGCGGCCCTGCTGCTGCTCGGCTCCGTCACCGCCGGCGCGTTTACCTACCTCACCCGGCCACTCTACCTGGCGCTCAGCGGCGGCACCTTCGGCTGGCTGGTCACGCTGCTGTACGGGATGCTGAACGCCTCCGCCTTCTACCTGCTGGTGCGGCCCTACCTGGAAAGCCGCATCCAGAACACCGTCTGGAGCGGCACCGAACTGGGCACCCACCTGTTCTTCAGCCAGGCCAGCGCGCGCAAGCTGTGCCTCATTCACGCCACCAACCTGGCGCTCATCATGCTGACGCTGGGCCTGTACAAGCCCTTTGCCACCATCCGCCTGCTGAAGTACCGCATCGAATCGGCCAGCCTGCAACTGGACGGCAACCTGGAAGACTTCCTGGCCGACCAGGTGGGCGACAACAGCGGCGCCATCGGGCAGGAAGCGGGCGACCTGTTCGACCTGGAGATCGCGCTATGATCGAGGCCTTATGATCGACGCCTTCTACTTCGATGGCGTGAGCACGCGCCGCCACCCGGTGACGGTGGTGATCCACCAGCGCATCGTGGCCGTGCGCGGCTGCGGCCTGCACCGCACCATCCGCATGTCCAAGATGGAGATCGCCGAACGGCTGGAGCACGCGCCGCGCGTGCTGCGCTTTCCCGACGGCGCCTTCATCGAAACCAGCGACCCGAACCTCGACCATATGCTGGCGGCCAACCGCTACGTCGAGCCGCGCGTGGTGCGCTGGCAGCGCAACTGGCCGCTCTCGCTGCTGGCGCTGATCCTGCTGGTGGGGATGCTGGGCGCCTCGTACCAGTACGCCCTGCCCTGGGCCGTGGACCGCGCCGTGGCGCATCTGCCTACCGACCTGGAGACGCGCCTGGGCGACCAGGGGCTGGAGCTGATGGACGAGGGCTACATGTCCGCGAGCGAACTGCCCAAGGCCGAGCAGGCCCGCATCGCCGCGCGCTTTGCCCAGCTGCGCCAGCCGCGCGGCGAACGCACCGCCTACCGCCTGGAGTTCAGGAGCAGCGGAGTTGGACCGAACGCCTTCGCGCTGCCCAATGGCGTGATCGTGATGACCGACGAGATGGTGGAGATGGCCAAGGACGACGACGCGCTGATGGGCGTGCTGGCGCACGAACTGGGCCACCTGCAGCGCCGCCACAGCCTGCGCAATGTGCTGCAGACGCTGGGCATGGGCGCGCTCGTCAATGTGTGGATGGGAGACGTGTCGAGTCTCCTGACCACGCTGCCGACCCTGATGCTCTCCCAGCACTACTCGCGCAATTTCGAGCGCGAGTCCGACCAGTACGCCATCGACATGTTGCAGCACAACGGCATCGCGCTGGCGCCGCTGGCCAGCCTGTTCGAACGCATGCGCGAGAGCCAGCGCGCCCGCTCCGCCAAGCGCGGACGCGCGGGCAGCGCCGACGAGACGCCCGACTACCTGAGCTCACACCCGAGCGATGCCGAGCGCATCGCCCGGCTAAGGGCCGCCGACGCCGCCAGGACGCAGCGGCGCTAGTCGCACGCGCACCTGCGTCTCAGCATCCCCCGCTGCGCATGTGCGCCTGCGACACCGAACTGCCTGGCGGGACGCTTTCGGTCAGCCACACATTGCCGCCGATGGTCGAGCCCTGGCCGATGGTGATGCGCCCCAGGATGGTGGCGCCGGCATAGATGACGACGTCGTCCTCGACGATCGGATGGCGCGGCAAGCCCTTGATGAGCACACCTTTTTCGTCGGCCGGGAAGCGCTTGGCGCCGAGGGTCACGGCCTGGTACAGGCGCACGCGCTGGCCGATCACCGCCGTCTCGCCGATCACCACGCCGGTGCCGTGGTCGATGAAGAAGCTGGGGCCGATGCTGGCGCCGGGGTGGATGTCGATGCCGGTTTGCGAGTGGCTGATGTCCGACACCAGGCGCGCCAGGAACGGCACGCCCAGGCGGTACAGGCGGTGCGCGATGCGGTGGTACAGGATCGCGATGGTGCCGGGGTAGCAAAGCATGATCTCGGCCACGCTGGTGGCGGCCGGGTCGCCCGCCAGGGCGGCCTGCACGTCCGACACCAGCAGGGCGCGGATGGTGGGCAGGCCGGCGGCGAACTCGCGTGTGATGGTGGTGGCGCGCTCGATCAGGGTCGGGTCGGTCGGGTCGGCGGGCTCCTGGGATAACAGCAGCGCGCGCCGCACCTGCTCGACCAGCCGGTTGAGCGTGCTGGTGAGGGTATCGCCGACAAAGTAATCGATGGTCTCGTCGGTCAGGTTGGGGCGGCCGTAGTGGGTCGGGAACAGCACCGCCGCCAGCCCGTTGATGACCTGCGTGAGCACCTCGCGCGAGGGCAATTCGCGGATGCGGCCCTGGTGGCGGATGTTATGGGTAGCCTCGCGCGACTCGCGCAGCTCCTCGATGACGGGGCCAAGGTTCCAGTGCGGCGCCGCGCCGCCGTTGCGAAATAGAGTATCGTTCATGCCTATAGCCTAGCGCATCCGGGCGGGACGCGCCAAGCGCCGGCTCACGGCCGCACGATCAGGGGTTGAAATAGCGCGGCAGGTGCAGGATGGCTTCCGCGTTCGATGGCGAAAAGCATTGGTCGGCCGCGTCGCGGTACGGCAGCCAGGCATGCTGGACGTGCTCGCGCGGGCTGAGCGTGACCGGAATATCGCGTGGGACGCAGACGCTGAAGATATGTTCGGTGTTCCGGGTGACGCCGGGCGCGTAGCGGTGGCGCCAGACCGGGTAGATCTCGTAGACGTTCGACAGGTGCCAGTCGTGCAGGGCGATGCGTTCGCCATCGGCCGCGATGCCGGTTTCCTCGAACAGTTCACGCGCGGCCGCTTCGATCAGGGGCTCGTCGATGCGGTCGAGCGAGCCGGTGACCGATTGCCAGAAGCCGGGACGATCGGCGCGCTCGATCAGCAGCACGTCCAGTGCGGGGGTGTGGATCACGACCAGGACGGATTCGGGGATTTTATGCATGGGTTGCCCGTGCCTGCCTCGAACAGACCAGAAAACGAAAAACCGTCGCCCTGGCGAAGGCCAGGGCCCATGGCGCCGCGGAGCAGTGGCACACTACGCCTCTGTTCACACGCGCTATGGGTCCTGGCCTGCGCCAGGACGACGGTTTGGAGGTCAACACAAGGATTGACGCTGCGAGCTCAAATCCACGCCTGCTTACGCCACCTTCGGCTCGGCGTTACGCAAACGGATATGCAGTTCGCGCAGCTGCTTCTCGTCCACTTCCGACGGCGCGTTGGTCAGCAGGCACTGGGCGCGCTGGGTTTTCGGGAAGGCGATCACGTCGCGGATCGAATCGGAACCCGTCATCAGGGTCACGATCCGGTCCAGGCCAAAGGCCAGGCCGCCGTGCGGCGGCGCGCCGTACTGCAGCGCGTCCAGCAGGAAGCCGAACTTCAGCTGGGCTTCCTCGGCGTCGATCTTCAGCGCGCGGAACACCTTGCTCTGCACTTCCTCCCGGTGGATACGGATCGAGCCGCCGCCCAGTTCCCAGCCATTCAAGACCATGTCGTAGGCCTTGGCGATGCAGGCGCCCGGGTTCGATTCCAGCATGTCCTCGTGGCCGTCCTTCGGCGCCGTGAACGGATGGTGGGTCGCGGTCCAGCGGCCCGACTCGTCGTCGTACTCGAACATCGGGAAGTCCACCACCCACAGCGGCTTCCACACGTCGTCGAACAGGCCGGCCTTCTTGCCGAAGTCCGAGTGGCCGATCTTGATGCGCAGCGCGCCGATGGCGTCGTTGACCACCTTGGCCTTGTCGGCGCCAAAGAAGATCAGGTCGCCGTCCTCGGCCCCGGTCTGCTCGATGATCTTGGCCAGCGCTTCGTCGTGGATGTTCTTCACGATCGGCGACTGCAGGCCGTCACGGCCCTTGGCCTTCTCGTTGACCTTGATGTAGGCCAGGCCCTTGGCGCCGTAGATGGCGACGAACTGGGTGTAGGCGTCGATTTCCGAACGGGGCATGTTGCCGCCCTGCGGCACGCGCAGGCCCACCACACGTCCGTTCGGCATGTTGGCCGCGCCCGAGAACACCTTGAATTCGACGTCCTTCATCACCTCGGTCAGGTCGGTGAACTGGAGCTTGACGCGCATGTCCGGCTTGTCCGAACCGTACAGGCCCATGGCGGTGGCGTAGTCCATCACCGGGAACGGGTTGGGCAGGTCGATGTTCAGGGTGTTCTTGAAGACGATGCGGATCATGTCTTCGAACAGGTCGCGGATAGTACGTCCTGCTGTTCGGCAAAGCTGATCTCGAGGTCGAGCTGCATGAACTCGAACTGGCGGTCGGCGCGCAGGTCTTCGTCGCGGAAGCACTTGGTGATCTGGTAGTAGCGGTCGAAGTTGGCCACCATCAGCAGCTGCTTGAACAGCTGGGGCGACTGCGGCAGCGCGAAGAAGTTGCCGGCGTTGACGCGCGACGGCACCAGGTAGTCGCGCGCGCCTTCCGGGGTCGACTTGGTCAGCATCGGGGTCTCGATGTCGATGAAGCCCAGCGCGTCCAGGTACTTGCGCACTTCCATGGTGACCTTGTAGCGCAGGCGCAGGTTGTTCTGCATTTGCGGACGGCGCAGGTCAAGCACACGGTGGGTCAGGCGGGTGGTTTCCGACAGGTTGTCGTCGTCCAGCTGGAACGGCACGGCCACCGAGGCGTTCAGCACTTCCACGCCGGTGGCCACGATCTCGATCTGGCCCGACTTCAGGTTGGCGTTGGCGGTGCCTTCCAGCCGTTTGTTGACGGTGCCGGTGATGCGCAGGCAGTACTCGTTACGCACCGACTCGGCGGTCTTGAACACGGCCGCGTTGTCCGGATGGCAGACCACCTGCACCAGGCCTTCACGGTCGCGCAGGTCGATGAAGATCACGCCGCCGTGGTCGCGGCGACGGTGCACCCAGCCGCACAGGCTGACGGTTTGGCCCAGCTGTTCTTCGGTGACGAGGCCGCAGTATTGAGTACGCATGGAAGACATAGTGATATCGCTAGTAGGTTGGTTGTTCGGCAGGCGCGGCGTGGCGGCGCTTAAGGGTTGATTCAGGGTTTGGTAGGCAAAGTCCCGGGGGCGACCACGCCCATCGAGATGATGTATTTCAGGGCTTCGTCGACGCTCATGTCGAGCTCGATCACCTTGCTGCGCTCGAGCATCAGGAAAAAGCCGGAGGTCGGGTTCGGCGTGGTCGGCACGTACACGCTGACGAACTCGCCCACCAGGTGGTTGCGCACGTCGCCGCCCGGCACGCCGGTGAGAAAGCCGATGGTCCAGCTGTCCTGGTGCGGGTACGGCAGCAGCACGGCCTTGCGGAACGCGTTGCCGGACGAGGAAAACAGCGTGTCCGACACCTGCTTGACGCTGCCGTACAGCGAGCTGACCACGGGAATGCGGTGCAGCAGCTTTTCCCACATCCGCACCACGTAGTTGCCCAGCCAGTTATTGGTCAGCAGGCCCGTGATGAACACCACCGCCAAGGTCAGCAGCGCGCCCAGCCCGGGCACGTTGTAGCCGTGCACCTCGCCCGGCCGCCAGTGCTCGGGCAGCAGGAGCAGCGACTGGTCCATCAAGCCGATTACCAGGCTCAGCACCCACAGCGTGATGCCAATCGGTACGAGAACCAGTAAGCCAGTGATGAAATATTTACGCATGCGAAGGGCTTTATTCTTTCGACGCCGGGGCCGGCGTGCTGGCCGGGGCGGCACTGGTGCTGCTGTCCTTGGCGGCCGGAGCGGACGCGGCGGGCTCCGCAGCGGGAGTCGCGCCGGTGGCGGTGCCGGTCGAGGGCGCCGAGCCGCCACGGAAATCGGTCACGTACCAGCCGGTTCCCTTGAGCTGGAAGCCGGCGGCGGTCACTTGTTTCTTGAACGACGGTTGGCCGCACGAGGGGCAGTCGGTCAGGACCGGATCAGAAATCTTCTGCAGGACATCCTTGGCGAAACCGCATGATTCGCAGCGGTAGGCGTAAATCGGCATTGAATACTCCGCAAAAATCGTCAAAACCCTGAATTATAAGCCTTTTGCGGGCCGGCAGAGTCATTTATGGACGATGGGCAACGCCAAGCGCGGCATCAGCCCGCCCAATGCGGATACCAGCGCACCACCTGGATCACCGCCAGCCCGACCCCGAAGGCGCCGACGAAAAACGCCATGAATCCGAGCAGCCGGTTGGTGCGGCGCTGTTCGCGCAGCAAGTGGCGCAGCAGCTCGTCGTTCGCGCTGGGGCGGTTCACTTCGCGCTCCAGGGCGCGGTGCACCAGGCGCGGCAGCGCCGGGAAG
>JBKHWY010000234.1:0-7089 GCA_046566285.1 Gammaproteobacteria bacterium
CGGAATAGATGGAATCGATGTAGCTTTCGCCATGCGCGGAGGTCGGTTCCACCACGCTGCCTTCGCCGAACTCGTTCCAGCAGCAGACAATGCCCACATTGACGCTGGTGGGGCCCAGATTATCCCCTGCCGACACACTGCGATTATTGCGGATGAAATCGCGCCCGGCCGTCAAATGCGCCGTGAAATCGGCCAAGGTGGTCGGCAGCGAAAAATCATGCGGCGGATTCGGATCGGCCGCGTCATTCGGGCTATAGGGCGGCTGATTCGGGGTATAGGTCAGCGTATTGCCGCTCATATTCCATGGCGCATGGTTCCAACCAACCGTCATCGGGACGAAGAACTTCAGGTAGCGCTTCTTGTTGGCCGCATCCGAGCCGACGCCCGTCTTGAGCTGATAGGCGATCGTGGCCCAGTTCCTGGCATAACCCGCGCTCAGGTCCGCATAATCGTGGCTCAAGACGTGGGCAGTCGAGGTATTCCAGTTGGCGCCGCCATTGTGATAGTTATACTGCGCAATGGCATAAAACCCCGCGTCGGCCGCCCAGGTGAGCCAATAGGTATTGGTCGCGTTGCGCGCATCGGGGCTGAACGAGGTGGCCAGATACAGGCCGTTGGCGCAGGCGCCCACCTTCGAATCGCGCGCCGCCTGGTGGATACGGTCGACCAGTTGTTTGCCCGTCAGGTTGTTATCGGTTGCCACGCCGCGCAATTTATCGGGGCTGAAAATATACAGCACGGGCAAAAGGGTCGACTGCGATGCGCCGGGCACCGGCGACGGGAGCTTCAGGTAATTCGCGTCCTTGAAATAGTTCGTGCAGAGATAAGTGATGGCGCTGTCGAAGTCGGCCAGCGTATTCGGATTGACGATCGCATTGCTGGAATTGCGTGCATTGAAGGTCACGCCTGCCGTGTTATCCCAGGTAAGCGCATATTGGAATCCCGCCGGGATGGTTCCGTTGGCACTCGCCTTTTGGAAGGCCCGCACGGACTGGTTCAGGTAGGTGCCGAATTTGCTCGGATTGCTGGTCCGGTCGAAATTCCAGAACCAGTTGAACATCACAAAATTGATCCCTTCTGCGACATCTTGGCCACTTGCAGCGCCATCGTGCCCGCATTGCCCGAGTCGTAGAAATAGGGGTTGTTGATATTGTCCGGGTCGCTCGGATAAGTGGCCGGGGCTTGCAAATAACTGTCCAATGGGCGGCGCACGTCGTTGTGCTGCTGCGGATAGGCGGTCTTGTTGTAGTTGGAGATGTACAGCCACGGATAGGTTTTCCCGAACGGCATATTTTTGGCCGGATCGTAATTGGGGTCGCCGTAAGGATCGGTGGGATTCACCTTGTACCAGCCGGGGTAATAGTGAACACCCACCCGGTAAAACCCATCGGCAGCGTGGGCGCCGGCCGACAGGCCGAGACAGGTCGCCAGAACTGCCAGAAATCGCGTAGAAATCTTCATATTCTCTCTCAACGTTGTTGACTACAGGAATGAATTATTACTATCCGCACGCCGCCTATGACGATGTGTTTCGATTATATTTTGACCTGTAATTACACTACAATATCGATTGAGTGGATTTCGTTGTTTTGCTGCGCACTTTTCCTTATTCAATGAATTGGACACGATTTCGTTAACGACAAGAGCACCGCAGCCTTCCGGTGCGGTGCTCTTGGGCTCGGCCGGGCGCTTAATTGTTCAGTAGGACCTGCGCGATGATGCCGGTCGCCAGCGCCACCAGCACATAATCGTTGCCGGCGCGGACCCATTGGGTCCCGCGAGGTGGCGCGCTGAGGCGGTAACGCTGCCAGTCGCGCACGACATAGCGGTCGCTGTAGTAGGTGCGCGGCAAGCGGTTGCCCTGGTACAGGTCGTAACGCGGACCGGCGCCACGGTGGCTGTAGACGGGCGCATAGCGATGCTCGTCGCGATAGTCCGCACGATGGTCCTCATACCGCCGCGAATAACGCTCGTCGCGGCGCTCGTCATGGCGGTCGTACCGCTGGTCGCGCTGCTCGTAGCGATCACGGTGATCGTTGTGGTCATAGCGGTCAGCACCATACTGTTGGGCAAAGGCCGACGACGTCGCACCCAGGCTCAGGATGGCAGCGGCAAACACGATGGCTTTCGATTTCATGATGACTCCCTTGGTCAGATAAAAACGCTGGGCGTTTAACGGTCCCGCGAGAGTTCGGCTCTGTCTGGGACATGGACTCACTTACGTTCGTCCATGAATGTATTAAACCGCAGAAGCCGCCTGCGACCTAGCGCACTTCCGTAAGAAGTGTTACCAATCGTAGATTGAGGGAAATGGTTGAGGTCGCCGCCGCGGCGGGTCCTATGCCACGTTGCGCAGTGCGCGCTCAAGTAGCGGAAAGCGGAAGCGGAAGCCGTCACTCAACAGGCGTGTCGGCACCACGCGCTGGCCCTCCAGCAGCAGGTCGGCCTGCTCGCCCAGCAGCAGGCGCATGGGGGCGCCCGGGGTCGGCAGCACGCAGGGGCGATGCAGCACGCCGGCCGCCGTCCTGGCAAATTGCGCCTGCGTGATGCACTCGGGCGCCGTGAAGTTGTACGCCCCCGCTTCACCGCGCCGCCACACGTGGGCGATGGCGCCGATCAGGTCATCCACATGAATCCACGACAGCCACTGGCGCCCATCGCCCAGCGGTCCCCCTGCCCCGAAACGGATGGGCAGCAGCATCATGGGCAGCGCGCCCTGCGTGCCCAGCACGAGCCCGAAGCGCATGCAAGCCACCTTTACGCCGTAGGTCTCGGCCTGATGGGCCGCCGCCTCCCATTCCCGGCACAGCTGCGACATGAACACCGGCTGCGCGGGCGCGTCCTCCGCCAGGGCTGTCTCGTCACCACGCACTTGCGTACCGTAGTAACCGATGGCCGACGCCGACAGCAGCATCGCCGGCTTGTGCTCGGCCCGCGCGATCCACTCGACCAGGCCGCGCGTCAATCCAACCCGGCTGGCGCGCAGCACGGCCTTGCGCTTGTCGCTCCAGCGCCAGCCCAGGATGCGCGCGCCGGCCAGGTTGATGACGACGTCGATGCGGCGCGAGCGGGGCAAGTCGGCCATGCTGGCGACGCACTCGACGCGGCCATCGAACAGCCACGCGGCCGCACGCGGCTGGCGCGAGAGCACCATGACGTGGTGGCCGTCGGCCACGAGCGCACGCACCAGGCGCTGGCCGATGAAGCCGGTCGCGCCGGTGACCAGCACGCTGGACGGCTGGTCGGCAAAGTGGATCGGCTGGACCGCTGCCTCGGCTTGTGCGCGCCGCTTCAGGTCGAGCGCAGCCAAGGCGTCGCGCACTCCGGACAGCCCCACGCCGATACCGCACAAGGCCAGGAAGATCCCGAGCGCGCCGTTCGCGTGGTAGACCAGCGCGGTGGGCTGCGCGAACCAGGCCGGCGCGTTCAATGCCAGCAAGGCGATGAACGCGCCGCCGTTGACGGCCAGGATGGTATGCGTGACGCGCTCGGTCGCAGGCAGCAGACGGCTGCGGTCTTCGATGACGAAGTCCCACAGCGTCAGCACGATTTCGATGGCAAATACGGCGATCAGCACGGCCGCCCACCAGCCATGGAACTCCCATGACGACAGGCCGATGAAGAGCACGCTATACAGCATGGCGCGCAGCGCATGGATGGCCAGCTCGCGCCGGGCACTGTGGCGATGCGCCAGCGCTTCGGTCAGTTCGTGGTGGTACAGCGTGTCGAAGGCGCCGAGGCAGCCTTGGGCCGCCATCAGCTGGAGCGCGAGGGTGTGGGTGTTCATGGTGCGACCTCCCGGCGAGGCATCGCCGCGCGGCGCTCGCAATGAACCAGATAGAACAACGGCGGCAGCATGCCCGCCAGCGCGGCGCAGTCGACCCAGACGTGCGACCAGCAGCCCGCGCGCAGGGAGATGAGCATGTCCTGCGGCGCCCACAGCAGCAGGCCCGCGATCAGCGCGGCCCAGGGCTCCACGCCGCGCTGGCGCGCGCCGATCCACACCAGGGCGCCCATCCACACGGCGGCTGCCTGCACGGTGGCCCCCAGCAACGCCATCCACCACAACTGCTGGGCGCGGGCCTCCAGTGGCGCGCCGTTCTTCCAGAACGCGGCTTCGATGCCGTGGTGGTAGGCGTTCAGCTGCGGCAAGTCGGCCCACCACGGCAGCAGCGCGCCCACGATCACATGCAGGACAACGGCCGCATACAGCCAGCGGATCGCCCAGGTGCGTAACGATGTCGGCTTCATGTTCTACCCCTCGCCCTGCCGCCACGGACGCTGCACACGCCATCGCGGCACGGCGTGACATCTCGGCCCAGCCAGCGCGAGAGGCGATAGCGCTCGCGCGCCAGCACCCGATACGCGGCGGCCAGCGGCGCGCGCAGCAGCGCCAGGCGCAGCGGCGCAACGCGCCAGCCCTGGCCCACCGCTTCATAGGTGGCGACGATGGTGTCCAGTCCGGCCAGCAGGCGGCCGTCCGCCGTGCGGCTGTAGACCTCGCGATTCATGGAGGCCAGATCGAGGCCCAGCGGTGCGGGATCGAAACCCGGTGCGGCGATGTCCACGTAGTCGATGCTGCCGTGCCGGTCCCAGCGTTTCAGCTTGGCGGTCTGGGCGCGGCACAGCGGGCAGGCGCCGTCGTAATACAGGGTCAGCAGGGTCAGCGCGGGCGTGTTCATGACGGGTCCTTGTCGTCCGAGCCCAGGAAGCGCGCAACCTTGCCGCCCATCTTGAGGAAGCGCTGCAAGGTGGCGGGCGGCAGGTGCTTGTAGTCTTCGTAGGTCGTGCTCAGCATGTCGAGCAGGGCCAGGGTCTCGTTAATGCGCTTGAGCGAAGCCTTGTCGAGACCGGCGTCCGCCTGCCCTTCGATGGCACACTCGCGCAAGACCGTCAGGGTCGGATCGATCTCGCGCCGCTTGCGCTCCTCGACGATGACGCGAAAGATGTCCCATACGTCCTGCAAGGCCACGAAATGGTCGCGCCGGTCGCCCATCAGGTGGGTCACGCGGATCAGCTTCCAGCTCTGCAGTTCCTTCAGGCTGTTGCTGACGTTCGAGCGCGCCACGCCCAGCGCCTCGACGATGTCTTCTGCGCTCAAGGGGCGGTTGGCCAGGTATAGCAGCGCGTGGATCTGGCCCACCGTGCGGTTCACGCCCCAACGTGCGCCCATCTCGCCCCAATGCAGGATGAATTTTTGTTCGGTGCTGCTGAGCGTCATTATTTCACCTATTTCGTTAATTTCAGTCGTTACAGAAATTAGACGCCGAAATGGCGGGAATGTCAATTACGACAAGCACTCAGTGCGTCGTGGCGGCGGATTTATCCTTGTCCGGCTTGGGCGGCGGCAGCGGAGTCGCGGATTCCTTGGGCTGGTCGTTCTTGCCCAGGATCTGGATGAAGATCTCGTTCTGCTTGATCATGTTCAGCTCCAGGCGCGCGCGTTCTTCGACGGCGCCGGTGCCTTCCTTGAGGTCGCGGACCTCGGATTCGAGCTTGGCATTGCGGGCGCGCAGGGCATCGGTCTTCTGATGCCCGCTGGCGACCTGCGTCTCGAGCTCGCGCACCCGCAGCCAGCCGCCCGTCCCCAGCCACAGGGGATATTGGATCAGCAGCAGGAGAACGGCGAGGGCGAGCGTGATGAGGCGCATGTGGCGTCCGGCCGGGGAGCCCCGGCCGGTCTTACGTTGATGACAGTTACACGTTCTTCAGGTTGTAGAACGCGGCACGGCCCGGGTAGCTGGCCACGTCGCCCAGGTCTTCCTCGATGCGCAGCAGCTGGTTGTACTTGGCCATGCGGTCCGAGCGGCTCATCGAACCGGTCTTGATCTGCAGGGCGTTGGTGCCCACGGCGATGTCGGCGATGGTCGAGTCTTCGGTTTCGCCCGAACGGTGCGAGATCACGGCAGTGTAGCCGGCGCGCTTGGCCATCTCGATGGCGGCGAAGGTCTCGGTCAGGGTGCCGATCTGGTTGATCTTGATGAGGATCGAGTTGGCGATGCCCTTGTCGATGCCCTCTTTCAGGATCTTGGTGTTGGTGACGTACAGGTCGTCGCCCACCAGTTGCACGCGCTTGCCCAGTGCTTCGGTCAGGATGCGCCAGCCTTCCCAGTCGCCTTCGGCCATGGCGTCCTCGATCGAGATGATCGGGTACTTGTCGCACCAGGTCTGCAGCATGTTGGTGAAGTCGGTGGCGGTGAGGCTCAGGCCTTCGCCTTCCAGCTCGTACTTGCCGTCCTTGAAGAATTCGGACGCGGCGCAGTCCAGGCCGATGCAGATCTGCTCACCGGCCTGGTAGCCGGCCTGCTCGATCGCTTGCATGATCAGCTTGATGGCTTCTTCGTGGTTGGCCACGGACGGCGCGAAACCGCCTTCGTCGCCCACCGAGGTGGCCAGGCCCTTGTCGTGCAGGATCTTCTTCAGGGTGTGGAACACTTCGGCGCCGTAGCGGATGGCTTCCTTGAACGACGGTGCGCCCACCGGGATGATCATGAATTCCTGGATGTCCAGGTTGTTGTCGGCGTGTGCGCCGCCGTTGATGACGTTCATCATCGGCACCGGCAGGGTGATGGAACGCGCGCCGCCCAGATAACGGTAGATGGACAGACCGGCTTCCTCGGCCGCGGCGCGGGCAACGGCGAGCGACACGGCCAGCAGGGCGTTGGCGCCCAGGCGGCTCTTGTTCTCGGTGCCATCGAGGTCGATCAGGGTGCGGTCCAGGAAGGCCTGTTCGTTGGCATCCAGGCCCATGATCGCTTCGGAAATCTCGGTATTGATATTCTCGCAGGCCTTCAGTACGCCCTTGCCGAAGTAACGGCTCTTGTCGCCGTCACGCAGTTCGATCGCTTCGCGCGAGCCGGTCGAGGCGCCCGAAGGCACGGCGGCGCGGCCCATCACGCCGGACTCCAGCAGCACGTCGCACTCGACGGTAGGATTGCCGCGCGAGTCGATCACTTCACGGCCGATAATATCAACGATAGCACTCATTTCAATCTCCAAAAGGTAAGAAAATGGCGGGCCGGTTCGGATGGAACCGGCCGGTAGACGAACCCGTTACATAAGCTTCGGTGCCCTGGTCGGGCGTGGAGC
>JBKHWY010000235.1:0-7081 GCA_046566285.1 Gammaproteobacteria bacterium
CGACAAGCTGTGGGCGCTCGGCCCCCACGAGATTCAGTTCGGCATCCTGAAGCGCCTGCGCGGCACGCCCATCATCCGCCATACCGACGCCTTCGGCATGATCTACGATCCCTACCCGCCGTACACCATCCTGGCCAACCGGCTGATCGACTTTTCCACCATGCAGCGCCTGGTGCGCTTCGCCCGCTACTGGGACCTGGTCGCCAACTCCGGCCGCTTCGCGCATACCCTGCCCGTCATGCTGGGCGACGCGCCGTTCGCCAATTTCATGGCATTCTCGGACTGGATCTATGGGAAGACCGATGCCACCCACCGGATCGCCCTGGACCGTCTCGCCAAACTCGTGGGCGAATGGCTGCAAACACGCGGCATGAGCGCCACAGAGGCGGCCAGCCTGCTGAGCCGGGATATCGCCGGCAAAACCGATGCGCCGGCCACCAGCGCCCCGGCCCGCCAGACCCGCCACCTGGCCGCATGAATGGAGTCCTACGCCCCATGCGCACAAACTCCAATAGCAGGCTAATCGATTCTCTTTTACACTGGCGCAATGCCGATTGAAAATGCGCCAACATTAACCGTTAATACTGCCGCGGACGGCGCTGGGGAGGCGGTCGTCGCCACCGGCATCTGGCAAGTGCACGCGTTGGCGCGCTGCGGCGCCATCAAGTCGATCACGGCCAACCTGAAGGCGCTCAACGACAAGCCGGCCCTGCACTGGGACCTGTCCCAGATTGCCAGCCTGGACCACATCGGCGCCCAGATGTTCTGGAATGCCTGGGGCCGCAAGCGCCCGCAGGCCCTGACGCTCGCCCCCCGCCAGGAAGAACTGTTCGACCGCATCGAGGAAGCCGGCAAGCTGAGCCTGCCGCGTACCCGCCCCAACCGCTTCAACTGGATCATGGGGCTGGGCTTCGGCATCCTGTCCTTCTTCGAGCACCTGCATGGCTTCATCCGCCTGATCGGCGTGGTGACCCAGGACATCGGCCGCTTCATCCGCCATCCCGTCACCGGGCCGTGGAAGGAAGTCTCCGCCAACATCTTCCATTCCGGCTTCCAGGCCCTGGGCATCACCGCCATGGTGGGCTTCCTGATCGGGGTGGTGCTGTCCTACCTGTCGGCCCAGCAGCTGCGCATGTTCGGCGGCGATATGTACATCATCAATATCCTCGGCATGAGCGTGATCCGCGAACTGGGGCCGCTGCTGGCGGCGATCCTGGTGGCGGGCCGCTCCGGCTCCTCCATCACCGCGCAGCTGGGCGTGATGCGGGTGACCGAGGAACTCGATGCGATGCTGGTCATGGGCATCTCGCACGGCTACCGCCTGATCATGCCGAAGGTGGTGGCGCTTGCGATTTCCATGCCGCTCCTGGTGGTGTGGACCGACGCGATGGCCCTGATCGGCGGCATGATGTCGGCCAAGGTGGAATTGAACCTGTCGACCCGCTATTTTGTGCAGGAGCTGCCCGAGGCGGTGCCGCTGGTGAACTACATCATTGGCCTCCTCAAGGGGACCACCTTCGGGGTGCTGATCGCCCTGGTGTCCTGCCACTTCGGCATGCGCATCAAGCCCAACACCGAGAGCCTGGGGCGCGGCACCACGACGTCGGTGGTCACCGCGATCACGGTGGTGATCCTGGCCGACGCGGTATTTGCCATCATCTTCAGCGGAGTGGGATTCTGATGGACCCGTCCAGCACCCAGCGCCAGCCGCGCCTAAGCCTGCCACCGCGCGAGGAAGTGGGGCCGCCGGTGGTGCAGATCCAGAACCTGTGGACGCGCTTCGGCCGCACGGTGGTGCACCAGGACCTGAACCTGGAAATCTATGCCGGCGAGATCCTCTCGATCGTGGGCGGCTCGGGCACCGGCAAGACCGTGCTGCTGCGCCAGATGCTGGGCCTGGAGCGCCCGGCGCGCGGCTGCGTGAAGGTGTTCGGGGAAGACATCAGCCAGGCCGATCCGGACCAGCTGCAGCGCATGCGCAACCACTGGGGCATGCTGTTCCAGCAGGGCGCGCTGTACTCCGCGCTGACGGTGTTCGAAAACATCGCCCAGCCGATGCGCGAACTGCATGCGCTGCCCGAGGACGTGATCCACGACGCCGTGCTGCTGAAGATGCACATGGTGGGCCTGGGCGCCGAGCATGCGAACAAGATGCCGTCCGATCTGTCGGGCGGGATGATCAAGCGCGCCTCGCTGGCGCGGGCCCTGGCGCTGGAACCCCAACTGCTGTTCCTGGACGAGCCGACCGCCGGCCTGGACCCGGACCTGTCCGACTCGTTCGTCGAGCTGATCCAGTCGCTGCACCGGGAATTGGGCCTGACGGTGGTGATGGTCACGCACGACCTGGACACCCTGTTCGCGCTGTCCACCCGCATCGCCGTGCTGGCGGAAAAGCACGTGATCGCGCTGGGGCCGACCTGCGACGTGCTGAAAGTGGACCATCCCTTCATCAAACAATTTTTCCTTGGCGAACGCGGCCAACGGGCGCTGGAAGTGCTGGGGCAACAGCACCCTCCGGCCGGCCCGGGCCAACGACCGGAGCACTAGGAGCACTTAATGGAAAATCGATCACATGCCCTGATGACCGGCTTCTTCACCATCGCCCTGCTGGTGGCGGCGGTGCTGGCCGGGATCTGGTTCAACCGCGACCGCATCGAGCGCACACCCTACCAGATCGCCACCAGCCAGTCGATCCCCGGCCTGAATCCGCAGGCGGCGGTGCGCTACCGCGGCCTGGAAGTGGGCAAGGTGGACGACATCAGCTTCGACCCCAAGGTGGCCGGGCAGATCCTGATCCGCCTGGCGATCGACCAGGAAGCGCCGATCACCCGCACCACCTTTGCCACGCTGGGCTACCAGGGCGTGACCGGCATCGCCTTCATTCAGCTGGACGACGAGAAGACCGGCTCGCCCCTGATGCCCAGCAGTCCGGACCGGATGGCGCGCATCCCGCTGCGTCCGGGCCTTTTGGACCAGCTGGAAAAGCGCGGCACCGCCATCCTCGACAAGGCCGAAACCCTGACCACCCAGTTAAACGAATTGGTCAGCCCGGAAAACCGCAAGGTGATCCTGGGCGCGTTCGCCGACGTCAGCCGCGCGGCCAATGCATACGAAGCCTTGCCGGCCAAGCTGGAGCCGACCATTGCGCGCCTGCCGGCATTGACCGGCAAGGTCGAGCAAAGCCTGGCGTCGTTCAACGAACTGGCCTCCAGCGCCACCAGCATGACGCGCAGCATCGACAAGCTGGCCAACGACCTGCAGGGACCGGACGGCACCATTACGCGCCTGAACGACACCATCGAGCAGGTGGGTGGCTCGCTGCAGGGCGTGACCAGCGAACTCGAACTGCAAACCCTGCCGCACCTGGTATCGATGGCCGACGAAGCGCGCACCTCGCTGCGCGCCGTCAAGCGCACCGCCAATACCTTCAGCGACCGGCCGCAAAGCATCCTGTTCGGCAATGGCCACGCCACGCCTGGCCCCGGCGAACCCGGCTTCGTTGCCCCGACCAAATGAGGATTCCCGTGACTTCAATGAATCGCCTACTTGGCCCGCTCTTCGGCATCCTGCTGCTGGCCGGTTGCGCCAGCGACAAGCCCGCCAACAACACCGTGTTCGACTTCGGCCCGGCCACGGCGCGCGCCACCGCGCCGGCGCGTCCCAGCCTGGGCGCCGTGGTGGTCACCGATGTCAGCGGTTCGGCCGCACTCGACAGCGAGCGCATGTATTACCGCCTGAACTATGCCAATCCGCTGGAAGCACGCAGCTACGCCAACAGCCGCTGGTCCGCCACGCCGCTGCAGTTGCTGGCCCAGCGCCTGAAGACCCGCGTGGCCCAGTCCGGCATCAAGGTGCTGTCCTCGACCGACGCCTCGGACGGCATCCCGCTGTTGCGCGTGGACGTGGACGACTTCAGCCACAGTTTCGACAGCGTCACGGACAGCCGCGGCGAAGTGACGCTGCGCGCCTCGCTGTTCGTGGGCCACAAGCTGGTGGACCAGAAGACCTTTACCCGCACGACCCCGGCCGCCAGCGCCAACGCCGGCGGCGGCGCGGCCGCGCTGGCCGCCTCCACCGATGCCGTGGCGGCCGACATCATCGGCTGGCTGGGCACACTGCCCCTTCCCCAACCGTAAGCGTGGCCGCCGCACCCGACACCGCCGCCGTCACGCCGGTCCGTTCGCGCGGCTCTCCGGTGGCGCGCGCCGCCCTGCTGGCGTACTTCCTGTTGATCATCTACGCCAGCTGGTTTCCGTTTTCCGGCTGGCGCAGCAGTGGCCTGTCGCCGCTGAGTTTTCTCACGCTCAAGATGCCGCAGTACTGGACCGGCTTCGACGTGATGGTCAACGTGGTCGGCTACATCCCCTTCGGCGTGCTGCTGGTGCTGTCGCTGTACCCGATGCTGCGCGGCATCTGGGCGGTGCTGGCCGCCGCGCTGATCGCCGCGCTGGTGTCGGGCGGCATGGAAGCGGTGCAAAACTACCTGCCCAGCCGGGTGCCGTCCAGCCTGGACCTGATCACCAATGCCGTCGGCGGCCTGGTGGGCGCCTGCATCGGGGCGGCCGGGGCGCGCTCCTTCCTCAATGAAAGCAAGCTGTACCAACTGCGCCTGCGCTGGTTTGCCCCGCACGCGAGCCAGGGCCTGGTGCTGCTGGCCTTGTGGCCGCTGGCGCAGATCTATCCGCTCGGCTATATGTTCGGTAACGGCCAGGTGCTGCCGATCTTCTCCGAATGGCTGTCGAGCCTGTTAGAACGGGACATCGACCTGCTGAGCTACCTGCGTCCCGGGGCCGAGCTGACAGTCGAGCAATACTGGCTATCGGAAACCATCATCACGGCGTGCGGCATGACGGGCGCCGTGCTGTCGATGCTGTGCCTGCTGCGCAAGCGCGCCCCGCGCTTCGGCCTGATCCTGGCCATGCTGGCGGCGGCGCTGGTGGTCAAGACCCTGAGCAGCTCGCTGCTGTTCAAGCCGGACAATGCCTTTGCCTGGATCACGCCCGGCGCCCAGGGGGGCTTTCTCATCGGCCTGATCATGATTTCCGGCCTGGCCTTCGCCCCGCTGGCGGCCCAGCGCCGGCTGGCCATCGTAAGCTTGCTGTTGAGTTTGCTGGTGGTGAACAGCATTCCGGCCAACCCGTATTTCGTCGCCACCTTGCAGGGCTGGGTGCAGGGGAAGTTCTTGAATTTTAATGGCGCGGCCCAGTTCCTGTCGCTGCTGTGGCCCTTCTTTGCGCTGTGGTTCCTGCTGCTGCCATCGCATAAATTGAATAGCCGCTCGCCTTGATCTGCGCCGAATGCGTATCATTGCGCCCTGAACTTTATTCACAACGGATCCAGCCATGAGCGACTCAGCCGACAAGCCTTTTTTCCAGCATCACGTGTTCTTCTGCATGAACCAGCGTGAGGATGGCCGTCCCTGCTGCGGACAGCAGGGCGCACAGCAAGCCCAGCAGCACGCCAAGAAGCGCATCAAGGCGCTCGGGCTGAACGGCGAAGGCAAGATCCGCATCAACCAGTCCGGCTGCCTGGACCGCTGCGAGGAAGGGCCCGTCGTGGTGGTCTACCCGCAGGGCGTCTGGTACACCTACGTGGACACCAGCGACATCGACGACATCATCGATACCCACCTGGTCGGCGGTCAGGTCGTGGAACGCCTGAAGATCTGATTCACATCTCACTCATGAACCCTGTACTGAACAAACATTCGGAACGCTTCAGTTTGACGGGCCCGGCCGGCAACATGGAATGCCTGCTGGATGCACCCGAAGGACTGCCGCGCGGCGTCGCCCTGGTGGCGCACCCGCATCCGCTGTTCGGCGGCACCATGGACAACAAGGTGGCCCAGACCCTGGCGCGCACCTTCGTGGCGCTGGGCTATGTGGCGGCGCGCTTCAATTTCCGCGGCGTGGGCGCTTCGGAAGGCGTGCACGACCACGGCCACGGCGAGACCGACGACATGCACGTCATGCTCGAGCACATGCGCCGCCAGTATCCAGGCCTGCCGGTGACGCTGTCCGGCTTTTCCTTCGGCACGTTTGTGCAGGCCCAGCTGCAGCAGCGCCTGATGGCCGAAGGCCGTCCGGCCGAGCGCCTGGTGCTGGTCGGCACGGCCGCCGGCAAGTGGCCGGTGCCGACCGTGCCCTCGGACTCCATCATCATCCACGGCGAACTGGACGACACAATCCCCCTGCAGAGCGTGTTCGACTGGGCCCGTCCGCAGGAGTTGCCGGTGATCGTGATCCCCGGCGCCGACCACTTTTTCCACCGTCGCCTCGGCCACATCAAGAACCTGGTGATGCAGTTGTGGCGGCGCGACGGCGCTGACGGACTGTAGCTATAATGAGCCGCCTCGCTTCACCCACCTCTTTTACATTGATCCCCATGAAGAAACTTCTCGCGGCCTTTGCTGCCAGTATCTTTGCCGGTATTTTTTCCGTTTCCTCGGCCGTTGCGCAAACGGTGCCGCCTCCAAACATTGCCGCGCGCTCGTGGACCCTGCTTGACGCCACCAGCGGCCAGGTGATCGCGTCGCAGGATCCGAACGCGCGCATCGAGCCCGCCTCGCTCACCAAGATCATGACGGCCTACCTGACCTTTGCCGCCATCCGCGACAAGAAGCTCAGCCTGGACCAGATGATCAACGTCTCCGTGCGCGCCCGGAAGGTCGATTCCAGCAGCTCGAAAATGTTCATCGATCCGGCCACCCCGGTGTCGGTCAAGGACTTGCTGTACGGGCTGATGGTGCAGTCCGGTAACGACGCCGCCGTCGCGCTGGCCGAAGCCGTGGCCGGCGACGAAGGCACCTTCGTGGTCCTGATGAACCGCGAAGCCCAGCGCATGGGCATGAAGAACACGCAGTTTCGCAACGCCACCGGCCTGCCCGGTCCCGAGCACTACACGACGGCCCGCGACCTTGCGCTCCTCGGCATGCGGGTGATCGAGGATCACCCCGATTCGTATCCGATGTACTCGAAGAAGGAGGACACGTACAACAACATCCGCCAGCCGAACCGGAACCGGCTGCTGTTCGTCGACCCAAGCGTCGACGGGCTCAAGACCGGCCACACCGCGGCGGCGG
>JBKHWY010000236.1:0-7079 GCA_046566285.1 Gammaproteobacteria bacterium
GACGGCCGAAAGGAACGCCGGCGTGGACGATGTGCCGCTGCCGTGGTGCGGCGCGAGCAGCACGTCGGCCGCCAGCGGCGCGCCTCCGGCCAGCAATTGCGTTTCCTGCGGGGCTTCGATGTCGCCGGCTAGCAGCACGGCGTGGCGAGCGTAGCTGATGCGCAGGGTACAGCTGCGCGCGTTGGGTTTGAGCGTCACGTCGGCGTAGCTGTCCGGCGATGGATGCAGCATCTCGAAACGCACGCCGTCCCAGGTCCAGGCCTGGCCGGCGGCGCAGTGCTGGTGGTGGGCTGCCGCGCGCACGATGGCATGCGCCGGCGGCAGCGACGACAGCACGGCCTGCACCTGCACCCCGCCCAGCAGGGCCAGCGCGCCGCCCGAGTGATCCACATCGCTGTGGCTCACGATGAGGGCATCGAGCCGGCCGATGCCGCGTCCCTTCAGGTAAGGCAGCAGCACGCGGTTGGCGCCGTTCGACTCGTTCGAGTACGCGGGGCCGGTGTCGTACAGGAGCCGGTGCGCGCCCGTCTCGACCAGCAGCGCCATGCCCTGCCCCACGTCGAAGGCGATGACGCGGAACCGGCCGGGCGGCGGGCTGTCCGGCTGGGCGGCCAGCAAGGGCAGCCAGGCGACGGCGCCGGTCCAGCGCAGCGGCCAGCCGCGTGGCGCCAGCATCCACAAGGTGCCCAGCAGCGCAAGCGCGAAGGCGACTGGCCCGGGCATGGGCGCGGACCATACCGCCAGCGGTGCACTGGCCAGCCAGCCCAGCACCTGCGCCAGTGTGGCCACCATGCCGTGCGCCGCCAGCAGGCACAAGGTCGATAGCGCGCCCGGCAGGAGGCTTCCGGCCAGCGCCAGCGGCGTCACCACAAAGCTGATCAAGGGAATGGCGACCGCATTGGCCAAGGGGCTCACCAGCGATACCTGGCCGAACAACAGCATCGTCAGCGGCACCAGGCCCACCGTCACCGCCACCTGCGTGCGTACGGCCAGGCGCACGGCCCGGCGCCACGGTACGTCCGCATGCTCCACCCGTCCCAGGCTGGCGAACAGGATCAGGGCCACCGCACCGAACGAGAGCCAGAAGCCGGGCGAACACACCGCCCACGGATCGGCCAGCACCACCACGCCAAGCGCCAGACACAGCACGTGCGACACGCTGGTCAGGCGATCGCACCAGGCTGCGGCGGCGACCACCCACAGCATGTACAGCGTGCGCTGGGCCGGCACGCCGAAGCCGGCCAGCAGCACATACATCAACGCGGCCAACGCGCCCACCAGGGCCGCCACCTTCTGGCTGGGCAGCAGCAGGGGCAGCTGCGCCTGGGTGAAGAAGGAGCGCCGCCACAGCAGCGACGCGCCCATGGCGAACAGGCCCGCGACCATGGTCACATGCAGGCCGGAGATGGAGATCAGGTGGCCGATGCCCGTGCGGTTGAAGACGGTCCAGTCGTCCTGCTCGATGGAGCGCTGGTCGCCCACCACCAGGGCCACGATCACGCCGGCATAGGGGCGGTCCGGCAGCGCGGCCAGGATGCGCGCGCGCAGCACGGCGCGGCAGTGCTGGACCAGGTTCGGTACGCTGAACACAAAGCTGTCCAGCATGCGATTTTCCTTACCCGCAGGGCGCACATACCCCGTCGCGCGCACGCCCTGCTCCAGCAGCCAGGCTTCGTAGTCGAAGCCATACGGATTGGCCGTGCCGTGCGGACGCTGCAAGCGCACCGTAAGCGCCCAGCGCTCGCCCGGCTGCACGTCGCCGACCGATTGGGTGCGGGTGGGGGTGCGGGCGCGGTAGCCGCTGTACCACGCCAGGGTGACCAGGGGCGGGATCGGATGCGTGTTGCCGCCGGCTTTCTCGACGCGGAAATTGAAGCGCACGCCGTCCTCGAAGCGATACGGCAAGCTGTCGACGGTGCCGACCAGGCGGATGTCGGCGCCCTCGTCCTCGGCCGCCAGGCGCGGGGCAAGGGCCAGCTGCACCAGCACGGCCGCCCAGCAAAAGCCCAGCAGCGCGCCCGCCGCGACCGCGCACGCTGCGCGCCGCAGCAACATCATCAGGAGCGCCGCGCTTGCCAGCAAACCCAGCGTGACCGGTGTCGGCAGCGCCGGCTGCATCTGCAACAGCGCCGCGCCCATCACCCACCCCAAGATACCCAAGCGCATGGCCGTCTCCCGACAAGGCAAACGCATAGTCTGGCGCGCCAGACCCTATGCATACTTGGCGCACGTCTAGCCGCCCTGCTCGGGCGCGAAAGTCATGTCGAAATTGACACCGTTTTCAGCCGGTGCGATGATCGATGACGCTACAAAAAAGCACGAAGGGCGAGCTACCGAATGTACATATATGCATCCGCGTGCCGCGCTGCCATGGCATGGGACGCGTTCGCCCAGCGTCTCGCCCCCCCACCTGATCGGATCGGACCCATGAAACCACTGCCGGATGAACCACGCTTTCACCACCTCGATGCCGTGCGCGCGGGCGCGCTCCTGCTTGGCATCCTGCTGCACGCGCTGCTGTCTTTCCTGCCCGGCTACCGCGAAGCCAACTGGCCGCTGGCCGACGCCTCCACCAGCGCCGGCCTGGGCATCGTCTACTTCGTCATCCACATTTTTCGGATGTCGCTGTTCTTCCTGATCGCCGGCTTCTTCGCGCGCCTGCTGCACGGGCGCCTGGCCACGCGCGGGCTGCTGAAGAATCGCCTGCGTCGCCTGGGCCTGCCCTTGATCGCGTTCTATTTCGTGACCATGCCCCTGGTGATCGTGGCGATGGTGTGGGGCGCACGCCAGCTGGGCATCAAACCGAACGGGAAAATGGACCTGCCGGTGGCCGTCATCGGCCCGCCCGTGCCGTGGGGGCACCTGTGGTTTCTCTACCTGCTGCTGGTGATCTGCCTGCTGGTGCTGGTGCTGCGCAGCGTGGTGGTGCGCGTCGATGGACAGGACCGTCTGCGCCCGGCCATCGGCCGGCTGCTGACCGCATCGATCCGGCTGCGTGTGGCGCCGCTGCTGCTGACCGCCCCCATCGCGCTGGCGCTGTACGCCGCGCCATGGTGGGTCCAATGGCAGGGCTATCCATCGCCCATTTTCGGACTGGTCCCGAACTTCCCCGGCCTGCTGGCCTACGGGAGCGCCTTCCTGGTGGGATGGTTCCTGCACCGGGACCAGGACGGCCTGCGCCTGATCGCTGCCGACTGGGCGGTGTACCTGGCCGCCGCGCTGGCCGCCACCGCCGCTGCGCTGTACCTGGTGGGCATCACGCCGAAACTGGCCGTGGTCCCGCTGGACGCTTCTGCGCGCGCGGCGTATGCCGTCGCGTACACGCTGGCGCAATGGTGCTGGACGTTTGCGCTGCTGGGCTGTGCGACCCGCTACCTGCAGGCGCCGAACCCGCGCTGGCGCTACCTGGCGGACGCGTCGTACTGGATGTACCTCGTTCACCTGCCCTTGATCATGCTGCTGCAGGCATGGATGCTGCGCTGGCCCCTGCACTGGGCTGTGAAGCTGCCATTGATCGTCGCAATCGCCGGCGTGGTGCTGCTGGCGTCGTACCACTACCTGGTGCGGCCCACCTTCATGGGGGTGTTCCTGAATGGCCGCAAGTACCCACGCACGCCACGCGGCGTGCCGGCATTAAGCCAGTAGCGCGCGCAAACGGGGAATGGCGGCAAATGCGTTCTCGCCCGTGACGCGCGCCACCTCGGCCGCATCGAGGCCACGCAGTTCGGCCAGCGCGACGCCGATATCCGGCAGGTTTTCCGGGCTGTTGCGCGCCGGGTGAATCCATGCGGGCGCGATGTCCGGCGCGTCGGTCTCCATGACGATGGCCTCCAAGGGCAGCTGGGTGGCCAGGCGGCGGATCTGCAGCGCGCGCGTGAAGGTGAAAGCCCCGCCAAACCCCAGCTTGAAGCCCAGGTCGATGAAGGTCTGGGCCTGCTGGAAGCTGCCGTTGAAGGCGTGCGCGATGCCGCCCAACTGGCGGATCTGGCGCACGTGCTTGAGCACCATGTCCTGCGAGCGGCGCACGTGCAGCAGCACGGGCAGGCCGACATCGCGCGCGATGCGCAGCTGCTCGCGCAGAAAATAATCCTGCTTCTCGCGCATGGCCGGCTCGCACAGCATGGGGATGAAAAAGTCCAGGCCGATCTCGCCGATGGCCACCAGGCGCGGATCGTCCAGCGAGGCTTCCACCCGTTGGCGCAGCAGCGCCAGGTCTTCCTCGCGCGCGTTGGGCACGCACATGGGGTGGATGCCGAGGGCGTAGCTGGTGTTGGGGGAACCCCGTCCGAGCGCGGTCACGACATCGAAGTTGCCCCGTTCGACGGCGGGAATCACGATCATCGACAGGCCCCGCTCCTGCGCGCGGCGCGCCACTGCGGCCGGGTCGGCGGCAAATTCATGACCGTCCAGGTGGCAATGGGTGTCGATCCACATGGTGCGCCCTCCTCTTCACTCGTAGCGCAGCGCCTCGGCCGGCTTGACGCGCGCGGCCGCGTAGCTCGGGTAGAGCGTGGCCACAAACGCCAGCAGCACGGACACGGCGCCGATCGACAGCACGTCGCCCCAGCGCAGGTCGGACGGCAAGGTGCTGATCAGGTAGATGTCCTTGGACAGGAACTGCACGCCCAGCACGCGCTCGATGAACGGCACGATCACGTCCACGTTGAGCGCCACCAGCACGCCCAGGCCCACGCCGGCCAGCGTGCCGAGGATGCCCACCAGCGCGCCCTGAATAATGAAGATCTTCATGATCGAGCGCGGGGCCGAGCCCAGCGTGCGCAAAATCGCAATGTCGGCCTGTTTGTCGGTGACGGTCATGACCAGCGTGGCCACGAGATTAAACGCCGCCACCGCGATGATCAACGTGAGGATGACGAACATCATGCGCTTCTGGCTTTGCACGGCCGCGAACCAGGTGGTGTTCTGCTGCGACCAGTCGCGGATGTACCAGTCGCCCGGCAGGCTTTGCATCAGCTGGCGCGACACCAGCGGCGCGGCATGCATGTCGGCGATGCGCAGGCGCAGGCCGGCCGGTGCCGGCAGGTTGGCCAAGTCCTGCGCGTCCTGCAGGCTGACGTAAGCCAGGCTGGAATCGAATTCGAAGTGGCCGGACTCAAAAATGCCGGCCACGGTGAAGTTCACCAGCCGGGGCGCCATCGCCTGCGCGGCCGTCTCGCCCCGCGCCACCGCCATCGTGACCTTGTCGCCGACCTTCAGGTCCAGCGCCTTGGCCAGTTCCACGCCCAGCACGATGTGGTAGGAGCCGGGCGTGAGCGCATCAAAACGCCCCTGCTTGACGTTCTTGGGCACGTCCGAGACCGTCAACTCGTCGGCCGGCAGCACGCCGCGCACCAGCGCCGGGCGCATCACGCCGTCGGACATCAGCATGCCCTGGGTTTCGGCGAACGGCGCTGCCGCCTTGACTTCCGGGTTCTTGAACGCTTCCCGCGCGGTGGCCTGCCAGTTCGCCATCGCGCCGCGCTGGTCATACACTTCGATGTGCGCCAGCACCGACAGCATGCGGTCGGTGACTTCCTTCTGGAAGCCGTTCATCACCGACAGCACCACGATCAGCGCGGCCACGCCCAGGGCGATGCCGGACACCGAGATCAGCGAAATGAAGGAGATGAAGCTGTTACGCCCGCTGCGCCGCCCCGCCCGGGTATAGCGCAGGCCGACCGCCCACTCGTACGGCAGCTTGTCTATGATGCTCATGGGGTGACGCTGGCGGTGGATGCGTTCAGCGGACGCAAGCCCTGCTCGGTCAGGCGCAGGGTGCGGTCGCAGCGCTGGGCCAGCGCGTTGTCGTGGGTGACGATCACGAACGCGGTGCCCAGGGTGCTGGAAAGCTCCAGCATCAGGTCGAACACCTGCTGGGCGGTGGACTGGTCCAGGTTACCGGTCGGTTCGTCCGCCAGCACGCAGGCCGGCTGGGTCACGAGCGCGCGCGCCAGGGCCACGCGCTGGCGTTCGCCGCCGGACAGTTCGCCCGGCACGTGCACGCCGCGCCTGGCCAGCCCCACCCGTTCGAGCATGGCTGTGGCCTTGGCCACCGCGCTGGCGCGCGGCTCGCGCCGGATCAGGAGCGGCATGGCGACGTTGTCGATGGCGGAAAACTCGGGCAGCAGGTGGTGGAACTGGTACACGAAGCCGAGCGCGCGGTTGCGCAGGTCGCCCCGCGCGGTCTCGGACAGGGCTGCGAAATCCTGCTCTTGCAGCGTCACGCTGCCGGTGGTCGGCGTGTCCAGCCCGCCCAGCAGGTGCAGCAGGGTCGACTTGCCCGAGCCGGATGCGCCGACGATGGCCACGTGCTCGCCGCGCTGCACGGCAAAGTCGACGTTCGACAGCACTTTCAGTTCGTAGGCGCCCTGGGTGTAGGTCTTGCCGAGGTTGCGGCAGGCCAGGACGGTGGGGTTGGAGGGATTGGAATCATTCATAACGCAGGGCCTCCGCAGGTTTTACGCGCGAGGCGCTCATGCTGGGGTAGATAGTAGCAAGGAAGGACAGCAGCACGGCGATGCCGCCGATGGCGATGACGTCGGGCCAGCGCATGTCCGACGGCAGGCTGGTGAACTGGTAGATGTCTTTCGACAGGATCTGGGCGCCGAACAGGTGCTCGAAAAACGGCACGATGACGTCGATGTTGAGCGCGATCGCGACGCCCCCGGCCACCCCGGCGAAGGTGCCCAGCACGCCGATCAGGGCGCCCTGGATCATGAAGATCTGCATGATCGAACGCGGCGAGGATCCCAGCGTGCGCAGGATGGCGATGTCCGGATGCTTGTCCGTCACCGTCATCACCAGGGTGGAGACCAGGTTGAAGGTGGCCACCGTGATGATCAGGGTCATCACGATCATCATCATCTTTTTTTCGGTCTGCACGGCGGCGAACCAGTTGGCGTTCAGCTTGGACCAGTCGCGCATGACGAGGTCGCCCGACATGCTGCGCTTGAGCTGGCCGGCGACGAGCGGTGCCTGGTGCATGTCGGCGATGCGCAGGCGCAGGCCGTTCGGCGCGTCGATGCGCACCATGCGCTCGGCGTCGCCGATGTCGATGAACGCCATCGCGGAATCGAATT
>JBKHWY010000237.1:0-7070 GCA_046566285.1 Gammaproteobacteria bacterium
GTGCACCTCGGCCAGCAGCTTGCCCTCCACGCCTTCCTGCGCCATCGGCTGGCCGATGCGGTACACGCCGCCGGACGACACCGCCTGCAGGCGCGACGCGTGGAAGGTGCCATCCATGTTCGCTTCCGTCAGCGCCACCCAGGTGGGGCCGCTGCGAAACAGGGCCGGGAACACCCAGCCGGACTGCATCGGCGACGGCGTCCCCACCGGTTCGTCGATGTGGTAGTACTCCTCGTACGATGGATTGGTGCGCGCGAAGCCGGTCTTGGCCACCGACATCGGCTGCAGGAAGGCGCGCGCATCCGGCGCGAACGCAAAGCCGGTGGCTTCGCTGACAAACGTCTGGGTGGCCGTGGCGGGTGCGGGCACGACGTAGCGGAACGCCACCCCGTCGTTGGAGACGCGAAAGGCCACGTCCATCTTCTGGCCGGCCGCGTTGACGACCGTGAGCACCTGTTCGTTGGCGCGATAGGCGATGGTGCGGCGCTTGCCGACCGCCATGCGGTAGCTGTCGCTGACCACCTTGATGGGTGAGGACTTGGCCAGGGTCAGGTCGTGCGTGAAGGCGGCGCCGGCCAGCTCCAGCCCCAGGGGCGAGGCCAGCAGCACGGCCTGGCCCTGGCGCGTGACGCTGTACGCCAGCGTGCGCGCAGGCGTGATCTCGACCTTGACGTCGAGCTGCCCGTCGGGGCTATGGAGGGCGTGCGCGGGACCGGCCAGGGTGGCCAGCGCCAGCGCGGCTGGCAGAGCCGCCAGCAGGGTGTTCAGAGTCATGGGAATTCTTGGTTCGAGGTTCATCGGGATTTACTGTTCGGCCGCCACCACGACCACCGACTTGGGCGGCAGCAGAAGCGTCAGCTTGCCGCCCGACGCCTTGGCCTGGTACGGCGCCGGCTCGATTGCGCGCGGCTGTGCGAAGGTGTTGTGCGCATCCATCGCCGCCGCGGTCAGCACGCGGCCGCTCACGCCGGCGACGCTCTGGCCGTTCACGTTCACGGCCACTTCCAGCGGCCGGCCAGGATGGGTATTGACCAGGGCCAGGACCAGCTTGCCGTCCTTGGCGCGCGCGGCCGATGCCGACAGGCCCGGCACCTGCATCTCGCCCAGCCGGTACGGCACATCGCCCTCGACCGCGATCGGCAGTGAGGTCGCGTCCTGGAACGGGCGGTACATGTGGAAGGCGTGGTAGATGGGCGTGAGGATCATCCGATCCTTGTCGGTCAGGATCATCGCCTGCAGCACATTCACCATCTGCGCGATATTGGTCATGGTGACCCGTTCGGCATAGCGATGGAAGATGTTGAAGTTCAGCGCCGCCACCACCGCGTCCCGCAGGGTGTTCTGCTGGTACAGGAAGCCCGGATTGGTGCCCGGCTCGACGTCGTACCAGGTGCCCCACTCGTCCACCAGCAGGCCGATTTTCTCCTCGGGGTCGTTCTTGTCCAGCTGCGCGATGTTATTGCGCACGAAGCCATCCATGCGCAGGGTCTGAACCAGCGTGGAGATCCACTTGTCCTCGCCAAAGCCGGTGGCTTCCACCATCTTCTCCCAAGTCCCGTTCTGCATGGTGTAGTAGTGGAAGGAGATGCCGGTGGTGCGGCCCTTGAGTTCGCGCGAGAGCACGTCGGACCAGCTGCTGTCGTCCACTGTGCCGCCGCTGGCGATCATCTTCGGGCGCGCACCGGAAGGCGCTTTCAGGAAGCTCTGGTACTGGCGGTACTGGGCCGCATAGGTCTGCGCCGTCATGTCGCCGCCGCAGCCCCAGGCTTCGTTCCCGATGGCGAAGAAGTCGACCTTGAACGGCGCCGGGTGGCCGTTCCTGGCGCGCAGCGCGGCCAGCGCACTGCCCGCGTTGCCGGTCATGTACTCCAGCCACTCGGCCATCTCCTGCACGCTGCCGGTGCCGAGGTTGCCGTTCACGTAGGTCTGGGCGCCCAACTGGTCGGCCAGGTCGAAGAATTCATGGGTACCCACGGCATTGGTCTCGGCCACGCCGCCCCAGTTGGTGTTGATTTTCACGAGACGGTGCTCGCGCGCGCCGATGCCGTCGCGCCAGTGGTATTCGTCCGCGAAGCAGCCGCCCGGCCAGCGCACCAGCGGCACCTGCAGGTCGCGCAGCGCGCCCACCACGTCCTTGCGCCAGCCGCGCGTGTTCGGAATCGGCGATTGCGGCCCCACCCACAGGCCGCCGTAGATGCCGGCGCCAAGGTGCTCGGCGAACTGGCCGTACACGTTCTTGTTGATGACGGGCCCCGGCCGGGCGGCGTCGATGGTCACGGTGACGGCGGCCCTGGCCTGGCACAGCGCCAGCAGGCAGGCGGCCACGGCGCCCTTGAATGCAAAATTAAAAGTCATGCGGATCTCGTCATACGAAGCGGTTGAACAGGTTTTCCAGGTACTCCTGGCGGCCCGAAACGGGCAGCACGTCGTGCTCGCGCGCCAGCGCGTGCTCGGCCAGATCGTCCAGCTCGCAGCGGCCCTTCAGGATGCGCGCGCCCAGGTCTCCATCCCAGCCGCTGTAGCGCGCTTCGAGCGCGCGCGCCAGGCTGCCGTCCTTGAGCAGGCGCTCGGCCGCCAGCAGGCCGCGCGCCAGCACGTCGATGCCGCCGACATGCCCGTGCAGCAGGTCCACCGGATCGATCGACTGGCGCCGCACCTTGGCGTCGAAGTTGCAGCCGCCGGTGCCAAAGCCGCCCGCCTGCAGCACCTGGTACAGCGCCAGCGCGGTGTCCGGCACGTTGTTGGGAAACTGGTCGGTGTCCCAGCCCAGTTGTGGGTCGCCCCGATTGATGTCCAGGCTGCCGAAGATGCCCAGCGTGGCGGCGGTGGCGATTTCGTGCTCGAAGGTGTGGCCCGACAGGGTGGCGTGGTTGGCCTCGATATTCACCTTGACCTCGTGCTCGAGCCCATAGCGGCACAGGAAGCCGTACACGGTGGCGGTGTCGAAGTCGTACTGGTGCTTGCTGGGTTCGCGCGGCTTGGGCTCGACCAGGATGGCGCCCTTGAATCCGATCTTGTGCTTGTGCTCCACCGCCAGGGCCAGGAAGCGCCCCAGCTGGTCCAGCTCCCGGCTCATGTCGGTATTGAGCAGCGTCTCGTAGCCTTCGCGCCCACCCCACAGCACGTAGTTGGCGCCGCCCAGCTGGTGGGTGGCGTTCATGGCGTCGCGCACCTGCAGCGCCGCCAGCGCGAAGATTTCGGGGTCCGGATTGGTGGCCGCCCCGGCCAGGTAGCGCCGGTGGCTGAACAGGTTGGCGGTGCCCCACAGGAGCTTCACGCCGGTGTGTTCCTGGTGCGCCGCCAGCCGCTCGACCATCTGCAGGAACAGTTCGCGGCTGGCGCGCGCGGTGCTGCCTTCCGGGGCCACGTCGCGGTCGTGGAAACAATAGTAAGGCACCCCCAGCAAACGCAGGAACTCGAACGCCTCGGCCGCCTTGTGCTCGGCGCGCGCCAGCGCCTCGCCTTCCTCGAACCACGGGCGCTGGAACGCCGGCGCGCCGAACGGATCCGACCCGTTCCAGCAGAAGCTGTGCCAGTAGCACACCGCGATGCGCAGCTGCTCTTCCATGCGGCGCCCGAGCACCATGCGATTGGGATCGTAGTAGCGGTAGGCCAGCGGATTGTCGCTGCCCGGGCCTTCATAACGCACCGGCGCCAGGCCGGCAAAGACGCTGGCGTGGGGTACCTCTTGATGTTGAACTTGCATATGCACTCTCGTGAAATAAAAAAATCTGTGCCTTCAAGGCAGGCCGTGGCGAAACAGCGACTGCAGCCGCGCGTACAGCTCGCGATAGCGGCGGTGGCGTGCCAGCAGGCGGTCCGAACACACCGGGTCGGGCACGAAGCGGCGCTGCACCGGCGGGCGGGCGCAGACGGCGGCCTCGCTCAAGCCGGCGGCCATGGCTCCCAGGCGGGCGGCGCCCAGCGCGGCGCCGGCGTCGCCGCCTTCGTGGACCACGATGGGCACGTCGAGGGCGTCCGCGATCAGCTGGGCCCAGAGCGTGCTGCGCGCGCCGCCGCCGACCAGCGACAACTCCGCCGGCGCGCTCCCGAGCGCCGCCAGGCCGTCGGCCAGGCCGAAGGCCACGCCTTCGAGCACCGCGTAGGCCAGCGCGCCACGGCTGGACTCGTGCCCGAGGCCGTAGAACACGCCCTGGGCGCGCGCATCGTTATGGGGCGTGCGTTCGCCCGACAGGTAAGGCAGGAACAGGGGCGCGCGTTCGCGCTCGGCGCGCGTCAGGGCGGCCGCTTCGGCCAGCAGTCCCACCACGTCGCAGGCGCCCACGGTGCCGGCCAGCCAGGACAGGCAACTGGCCGCCGACAGCATCACCGCCATCTGGTGCCAGCGCTCCGGCAAGGCGTGACAGAACGCGTGCACGGCGGCCCCCGGATTGGGGCGCAGGCGATCGGTGACGGCGAACAGCACGCCGGAGGTGCCCAGCGAAATGAAGCCCTGGCCGGCGCGCACGGCGCCGATGCCCACGGCGCTGGCGGCGTTATCCCCGCCCCCGCCCGCCACCACGATGCGCTCGGACAGGCCCCAGGCCTGCGCCACCGCCGGCAGCAGGCGTCCCGATGGCGCGCTGCCTTCCACCAGGCGCGGCATCTGGCGGCGCGTCATGCCGGTTGCGTTCAGGAGCGCGTCGGACCAGTCGCGCGCGCGCACGTCCAGCCACAAGGTGCCGGAGGCATCCGACATGTCCGACACCTTCTCGCCCGTCATGCACAGGCGCAGGTAATCCTTGGGCAGCAGCACGCTGGCGGTCTGGCGGAACAGGCCCGGCTCGTGGCGCGCCAGCCATAACAGCTTGGGCGCCGTGAAGCCCGGCATGGCCAGGTTGGCGGCAATCTCGTGCAGATGCGGCTCGCGCAGCAGCAGTTCCTCGCATTCGCGCTCGCTGCGCCCGTCGTTCCACAGGATGGCCGGGCGCAGCACGCGGTCCTGGGCGTCCAGCAGCGTGGCCCCGTGCATCTGGCCCGACAGCCCGATGCCGCGCACCGCCAGCAGTTCGCGCGCATGCGACTGGCGCAGGATCAGCATGGCGCGCTCGACGGCGGTCCACCAATGCTTCGGGTCCTGTTCCGACCAGAGCGCGCGCGGACGCGACACCGCCAGCGGCTGGCCGGCGGTGGCGCGGATGCGCCCCGTTTCGTCCATCAGCAGCACCTTGGCGTGCGAGGTGCCCAGATCGATGCCCAGGTACATGCGGGTCTCCTCAAAGGGTGGCGGAACGGGTGGTCTCGTTATTGGCTGACGAAGGTATTCACGCTGCCCGGATCGACGTAGGCCGTGAACACCCCGGCGCTGCTGCCGTACTGGCCCGCGTATTCATGGTTGAAGGTGGCGCTGGTGCGGTACTTGGTGAACGTGCCGGCCGCCCCCGGCGTGCCGCTGGGCAGGCGCAGCTGCACCTGGCGCTGGGCCGCGCCGGAATTAGTGACGATCACCACCAGCTTGCCGTTGGCGTCGTTGCGGTAGGCCGTCACCAGCACGTCGGCATACGGCTTTTCGGTGGCCGCGATGCGCCGGAAGCCCGGCCGCACATGCCTGGCGTAGTGCGCAATGATGAAGCCGCGTTTGCTGACCTTGCCGTCCTCGGTCAGCAGGCCATAGGCGCGGCGGATATACCACCACATGTAGGCCGAGTGGTTCGACACCATGCTCTGGTGCAGTTCCAGCGCCACCGGCATCGCCTTGGTCCAGTCGTTGGCGTCGCCATTGTCGGTGAAGTGCTCGGTCATCCACAGTTCCTTGCCCTTCTGGCGCGCCAGCGGGTAGTCGCTGGGCGCCACGCCATACAGGTGCCCGGCCACGATGTCGAGCTGGCCGGCCGCGCCGGCGTCGTTCAGGATCGGATCGGTGTAGGACTTGCTGAAGTTGAGTGACTCCGGTCCCATCAGCTTGACCGAGGAAAAGCGCGCGCCCTGCTCCTTCAGGTAGGCGATCATCTCGGCCGAGGTCCACTGGCAGCCCTCGTAGCTGGCGTCCCAGTCCGGTTCGTTCTGCACCGAGAGCGCATACAGGGGCGCGCCGTTGGCGCGCATGTAGTTGGCGAAATCCAGCAGGTGGCTGGTGTAGGTGCCGTAGTAGGTGGGCGACAGATGGCCGGACACCAGGTTGTTATTGGTCTTCATGTAGGCCGGGGGGGACCACGGGCTGGCAAACAGCGTCACGCCGCGTGCCGCAGCGGCGCGCGCGCTGGGCAGCTGCACGCTCCAGTTGCTGCTGGACGGATCGATCCGCATGCGCATGATCGACAGGCCGATCTGTCCGGCCCCCGTGCCGAAGGCGGTGTCGAGCTGCGCGCCGGTCAGGTCCGCGATCCAGCCGGCGCCGTTGAAGCCGCCGAAGCCGCGGATCAGCTGGTACTTGACGGCCGGGTCAATCGCCACCGTTTGCGCCCGCACGGGCGCCCCCACGGCTGCGTACAGGCCCACGGCGATCACAACGGCGGCCAGGCGCGGTGCGCCAGAATATCGTTTCATGAGATCCCCCACATGAATGAGATGAAGATGATTGAAGCAAAAAGGGCAGTGCCGGGACACGGCACTGCCAAGGAAATCACTCCGGAGACAGGAGTGAACCACAGGAAAATTGCAGTCAACGCGCACTGCGCGTCAACGCGGCCAACGCGCACTGCGCGTCAACGCTCAGAACGAATAGCCGCTCAGAACGAATAGCGTGCCTGGACGGAGTAGCGCGGACCGGTCACGAACCAGCCGCGCCCCATCATGCCGATGTGCTGCTGCTGTTCCTGCTCGGCGCGCGAATCGGTCAGGTTCTGCGCTTCCAGGCCCACGCGCAGCTTGTCGGTCACCTTGTAGAACACCGATGCGTCCAGCTGGCCATACGCCTTCATCCACAGCGGCAGGCCCCAGGCCAGGTTGGTGGCCTTGTAGGTGGGGCTGGCCGGATTGGTGTCGAGCGCATCGGCGCCGCGCGTGCCGAAGTTGTTCACGCCCTGCAGGTAGCCGGAACGCCAGTTGTAGGCCATGCGCGCCGACAGCGGGCCATGGTCGTACATCACCGCAAAGTTGATGGTGCGGCGCGACAGGCCCACCAGCGGCAG
>JBKHWY010000238.1:0-7062 GCA_046566285.1 Gammaproteobacteria bacterium
TCGGACCGCGTGGTGATCCTGGCGGGCATCTCGCACGACCTGCGCACCCCGCTGGCGCGCATGCAGCTGGAACTGGAAATGGCCAATCTGTCGACCGATGCACGCGAAGGCATGCAAAGCGATATCGCCCAGATGGACGCCATCATCGGCCAGTTCCTCGACTACGCCAAGCCCACCGAGGCGGCCACGTTTGTCGCGGTGGATGTGAGCGAACTGCTGCAGGACAGCGCGCGCGAAGCCGAACGCATGCTGGACGTGCGCGTGGCCACCCAGATCACGCCTGGCGTCACCGCGTTCGGCAACGCCACCGACCTGCGCCGCGTCTTCAACAACATCGTCGAGAACGCGCGCCGCTATGGCAAGACGCCTGGCGCCGGCATCACGGAAATCGACATCAGCTGCGAGATCAAGCTGCGCGGGAACGGCCGGCGCGCCATCATCACGCTGGCCGACCATGGCGTGGGCGTGCCGGCCGACCAGATCGCCCAGCTGCTCAAGCCCTTCACGCGCATGGACACCGCGCGTGGCCAGGCCAATGGCGCCGGGCTGGGCCTGGCGATCGTCGAGCGCGTGGTGCTGCGCCACCAGGGTGAGCTTCAAGTGAGCAACCGCGAAGGCGGCGGACTGAAAATCGAAATCTCGCTGCCGCTGGCAGACGAGCGGGCCGGATAGAGGAGTTCACCATGATCGATTTTGCCGGGGTCGAACAGGCCGCCGCGCGGATTGCCGGCGCCGCCCACCGCACGCCGGTGCTGACCTCGCGCCAGGCCAACGCGCTCTCTGGCGCAGAGCTCTTCTTCAAGTGCGAGAACGTCCAGCGTGCCGGCGCCTTCAAGTTCCGCGGCGCGTACAACGCGATTGCGCGCTTCGACGCGGCCCAGCGCACGGCCGGCGTGGTCGCCTACTCGTCCGGCAACCACGCCCAGGCCATCGCGCTGGCGGCCAGCCTGCTCGGCACCCGCGCGGCCATCGTCATGCCGCATGACGCGCCAGCCCTGAAGGTCGCGGCCACGCGCGGCTATGGCGCCGAGGTGGTGATCTACGACCGCTACAAGGAGGACCGGGAAGCGCTCGGACGCCAGCTCGCGCAGGAGCGCGGCATGACGCTCGTGCCTCCGTATGATCATCCGGACGTGATCTGCGGCGCCGGCACGGCCGCCAAGGAACTGTTCGAGGAAGTGGGCGCGCTCGACACGCTCCTGGTGCCGCTGGGCGGCGGCGGGCTGCTGGCCGGGTCAAGCCTGAGCGCGCGCGCCCTGGCGCCGCACTGCCGCGTCATCGGGGTGGAACCGGAAGCGGGCAACGACGGGCAGCAGTCGCTCGCCAAGGGCCAGGTCGTGCACATCGCCGTGCCCGACACCATCGCCGACGGCGCCAAGGTCACCCACGTGGGCGCCCATAACTTAGCCGTGATGCAGCGCGCCGTGGACGGCATCGTCACGGTCAGTGACGCTCAGCTGGTGCAGGCGATGCGCTTTTTCGCCGAGCGCATGAAGATGGTGGTGGAACCCACCGGCTGCCTGGCGGCGGCGGCCGCCCTCTTCAAGGTGCTGCCGCTCGAGGGGCAGCGCGTGGGCGTCCTGCTCAGTGGGGGGAATGTGGATCTGGCGGTGTTTGCGCGGCTGGTCGGCGGCGATGCCTGAGCGCTTGGCGCCCGAATTCACGCCGTCTGGCGGCTCATGCGCTGCGCCAGATACTCGTGCACCGAGCGCACGCTGGTGAACGGCGGCTCGCCGATCACCTGGCGGATCTGCGATAGCGATTCCAGCAAGGCCGGGCGCTCGCCACCCAGGGCCGGCACCAGGTGATAGATGCCATTGATGGCCGTGAACAGCCCGCGCTTGTTGGGAATGGTGAATTGCGGCTGCAAGGGCGAACCGTCGTCATCCCAGAACAGCCACACGGTCGCCTCGACGTCCAGCGCCTCGCAATAGGTGGCGGCCGTCAAGGCGTCCGGAAAGACGTGCAGGGAGCGCTCTTCAGTTTCAGCAGCAAAGATCATGGGTCGGACGATGCGAAGTCAACGATGCGACCCGCACCACGGGCCGCACACTTAATAAACTTGCACCGTACCACAACCCCTACCGAAACGCCAATTGTATTTAATGCAATCGTTCAGGTTTCACAACGCCGCTTTGAGCGTACGCTGAGGGTTCCTACGCGATCACGTTTTGCGCCAGCGCCTGCCGGATTTCGCCCGCATCGACGGGGCGCACCACACGCCCTACTTCCTTGCCGTTCTTGAGCACGACCACGGTGGGCCACAGCTTGACGCGGAACGAGCGGCCGAGGGGACGCCCCGGACCGTCCTCCACCTTCAGGTGGCGCACGTCCGGCACTTCTTGCACGGCTTCTTCGATGAGTGGCGCGGCGCTCTGGCAAAAGCCGCACCAGTCGGTGCCGAACTCCAGCGCCACGGTGCCTTCCAGTGCATCGATCTCGCTGCGCTCGGGCTGGTTGACGGAATAGGCGGTGCTCATTGGTTCTCCTTTCGATGCGGGTCGAGGTGCGGACGGATGCGCCCGCAGGGCTCATGTGAAGTGCATTATGGGCCAATCCCACAAAAGCCGATGCCACCTTTACCGATCACAACTTTGAACGTGCGGCGCCCCTCCGTGGCGTGGTAAAATTGACATTCGCTAGGGGTCCTGGGACGCATGTTCCGGGTGAGAGATACCCTCCGTACCTGATCTGGATAATGCCAGCGAAGGAAAGCGCAAAGTCCCTCCTCTTTGTCGGTTCCCCCGTTGGCTCCAGTTCCTTGAGGCGCAGACACCGTCCGCGCATTGTCGAATTCCGCGCGTCGTCCGCGACGCGCATAGAGCACAACTATGCCATCGCCAACCCTGAAGTATTCCATCCTTGCCGCCGCCTTGCTGCAGGCATTCGCCGCGCAGGCGCAGTCACAATCGCAGTCGCTGCCTGAAGTCGTCGTCACCGGCCACAAGTTCGTCCCGCTCGACCGCGCCGGCGTGGCCGGGTTTTCCGACGCCCCGCTGCTGAAAACGCCGGCCAGCGTCACCGCCTTCGGGCGCGAACAGCTGCAGGACCTGAACATCCGCTCCACCACCGACGCGCTGCGCTTCGAAGCCAGCGTGGCCGAATCCTACAACGCGGTCGGCTATGCCGAGCAGTTCTCCATCCGCGGCTTCGCCCTGGACAACAACACCAGCTACCGCAAGGACGGCATCGCCATTTCGGCCGACACCCAGATCCCCTTGGAAAACAAGGAACGCATCGAGATCCTCAAGGGCCTGGCGGGCCTCCAGGCCGGCGTCGCCTCCCCGGGTGGCCTGGTCAACTACGTCACCAAGCGCCCGACCAACACCCCGCTGCGTTCGGTGACGGTGGAAGCGCGCGAGCGCGGCACCCTGTACGGCGCGGTGGACCTGGGCGGGCGCTTCGAGGACAAGCGCTTCGGCTACCGCATCAACGCCGCCGGCGAGCGCCTGCGCTCCTACGTGCGCGGCGCCGACGGCGAACGCCAGTTCGTCTCCGGCGCGTTCGACTGGCAGATCACGCCCGAAGCGCTGCTGCAAATCGATGCCGACTACCAGAAGAAATCGCAGATCACCGCCCCCGGCTACCAGCTCATTCGCGGCACCGACCTGCCGCACAACGTCTCGCCCAAGACCCTGCTGAACGACCAGCCCTGGGCCAAGCCGGTGGACACCACCAGCAGCAACGTCGCCCTGCGCTTCCAGTACCAGCTGTCCGACGGCTGGCGCGCGACCCTGTCGGCCAATCGCCACTCGTTCAAGCGTGACGACTACACCGCCTTCCCCTACGGCTGCAGCAACGAAGGCGACGGCTTCTACCCGGGCTACTGCTCGAACGGCGACTACGACGTGTACGACTACCAGAGCGTAGGCGAATCGAAGAACCCGCTCGGCTGGCAGGCGCAGGTGCAGGGCAAGGCTGTCACCGGCGCCATCACGCACGAACTGACCTTCGGCGCATCCGGCATGCGCCGCACCGACCGCTATGGCGACTACGTGTACGACTACGCCGGCTACAGCAACATCTATCACAACCTCGTCACCCCGCCGGCGCCGGGCAATCCGCACACCGGCCCCGTATTCGACCGCCGTCACGACGACGAACGCGCCGTCTACCTGCAGGACATCGTCGGCTTGAGCTCGCAGGTCCAGCTGCACGCCGGCCTGCGCCACGTGCTTGTCAAGCGCGACAACGTCACCGACACCAGCTTCCTGCTGCCCAACGTCGCCCTGACCTACGCGCCCAACCAGGACTGGATGCTCTACGGCTCGCTGGCGCACGGCATGGAACACGGCGGCACCGCGCCGATGCAGACCGTGAACGAGAACCAGACCCTCGACCCCATGCGCTCCAAGCAGGTGGAGCTGGGCGTGAAAGGCGTGGTGGGCGACGACCTGAGCGTGGCCGCTTCGCTGTTCCAGATCCGCCAGGGCCTGGAATACACCAACGCCGCCAACGTCTTCGTGCGTAGCGGCGAGCGTACCCATCGCGGCATCGAAGTGTCCGCCCAAGGCGGCTTGAGCGCGGACCTTAAGTACAGCGTGTCGCTGATCGGGCTCGACACCGACCAGGCAGGCACCGGCGACGCCAGCATCGACGGCAAGCACGTGACCAACGTCCCCGCGTTCAAGTCCGTCGTCATGCTCGACTACCTGGTGCCGAGCGTGCCCGGGCTGAAGGTGCAGGGCACCTGGCAGTATTCGGCCCGCAAGGCGTTCGACGTGACCAACTCTGTATATGTGCCGGGCTATCACGTCTTCGGCCTGGGCTCCTCGTACGCCGCCAAGCTGGGTGGCGTTGCGGCCACGGTGCGCTTCAACGTCGACAACGTCACCGACAAGTTCTACTGGCGCGACGTCACGCCCCAGCTGGGCGGTTACCTGTTCCCGGGTGCGCCGCGCACCTTCCGGCTGTCGGCGCAATTCGACTTCTGATGCTGCCTGAAGTTGTTATCGTGGCCGAACGCGGCGCAGTTCCCGCCGCGCCGGCCGCGCAGCTTGTCAGCATCGACGCCGACGAGATGCGCTCGCGCGGCATCCGCTCCAGCACCGAAGCCCTGCGCTTCGATGCCAGCGTCAACGAGTCCTACAACGCGGTGGGCTACGCCGAGCAGTTCTCGCTGCGCGGCTTCACGCTGGACGCCAACAGCAGCTACCGCAAGGACGGCTTCGCCATCTCGGCCGACACCCAGATCCCGCTTGAAAACAAGGAGCGGATCGAGATCGTCAAGGGGCTGGGCGGAGTCGAAGCCGGCATCGCCGCGCCCGGCGGCGTGATCGACTATGTGCTCAAGCGTCCCACGGATGCGCCGCTGCGCGCCGTCACGCTGGAAGCGCGCGAGCGCGGCACGCTGTACGGCGCGGTGGACATCGGCGGGCGCTTTGCCGATGGCCGCTTCGGCTACCGCATCAACGCCGCCAACGAACGTATCCGCTCGTACGTGCGCGGCGCCAACGGCTCACGCGAGTTCGTCGCGGCCGCATTCGACTGGCGCATCGGCGCGCGCACGCTGCTGGAGCTCGATGCCGACTACCAGCACAAGTCCCAGATCAGCAATACGGGCTACCAGCTTACGGCAGGCACCGCCCTGCCTGAGCGCGTCGACCCAAGTTTTCTGGTGAATGACCAGCCGTGGGTCAAGCCCACCGACACCCGCAGCAGCAACGTGGGCCTGCGCCTGCACTACCGCTTGGACAACGGCTGGCAGGCCACGCTGGCCGCCAACCGGCACCGCTTCGAGCGGGACGACTTCGTGATCTTCCCGTACGGGTGCAGCAGCGAAGGCGCAGGCTTCTATCCCGGCTACTGCGTCAATGGCGACTACGACGCCTACGACTACCGCAGCGAAGGCGAAAAGAAGAACCCGCTGGGCCTGCGTGCGCAGCTGGCCGGGCGCAGCATGGTGGGCGGCGTGGCGCACGCGCTGAGCTTCACCCTTGAGCGTAGCACCCGCACCGACTGGTTCGGCGACTACGTCTACGAATACATCGGCGCCGGGAACATCTACCGCCACAACGTGCTCGCGCCAGCGGACAAAGCCACGCGCAACATCCGCGCCCGTCGCCACGAGCGTGAAACGGCGCTGGCGCTGCAGGATTCCATCGAGGTGGGCGGCGCCACGCGGCTCGACCTGGGCGTGCGCCGCGTGCGGGTGGAGCGCGACGCCGGCTTTCAGGCCGGCTTCTCCCTGCCCTCGGCGGCCGTTGTGCACACGCTGGCCGATGGGGCGACGGTGTACGCCAGTGCCGCGCTCGGGCTGGAACATGGCGGCGTTGCGCCCTTCCTCACGCAGAACGAATATGCCACCTTGTCGCCCAGTCGCACCAGGCAGGTCGAGGTGGGAGGACGGGGCAAATGGGCCGGCGTGAACTTCAGTGCAGCGCTGTTCCAGATCGCGCAGGCGCTGGAATACACCGACGCTGCGAACGTCTACGTCAGCCATGGCCGACGCACGCATCGGGGTGTCGAGCTGACCGCGCGCGGGGGCAGCGCAGCGCTGAGGTGGAGCACGTCGCTGATGGGACTGCGCTCGCGCCAGTCAGGCACCGGCCAGGCTGCGCTCGACGGCAAGCATGTGGCCAATGTGCCCGCATTGAAGGCCAGCTCCACGGCCACGTACACGCTGGGCGACTGGCAGCTCGATGGCGAGTGGACTTACTCGGCAAAGAAAAGCTTCAATGTCGAGAACACCGTCGATGTGCCGGGCTATCACGTGTTCGGCGTGGGCGCGGCGCGCAGCTGGGGTGGGCTGACGGTGCGGGCCAATGTCGACAATATCGCCGACAAGTTCTATTGGCGCGATGCGACGCCGCTGGCGGGCGGGTATCTCTTCCCCGGTGCGCCGCGCACGTTCAGGGTGTCGGCGCAGTTTGGCTTTTAAGGGGTCGGCTCGGGCCCGAAGCCGTACCATACAACACACAACGGCTCCGAAGTCGTACAGTACAGGCTACGGCACCCTTTTTCACGTCGTCCCCGCGAAGGCGGGTGTTGCAGAACGCTAAACGCATTCTTTTGCTGGCCCCAAAACCGTCATTCCCGCGCAGGCGGGAATCCATGGCGCGT
>JBKHWY010000239.1:0-7054 GCA_046566285.1 Gammaproteobacteria bacterium
AGGTCAGGGTCGTTGTCCAGCACCGTGACTGGGATGCTTGACGCCGCCAGCATGCGCGCGGCGATCTGGCCGACCCGCCCGAACCCGGCGATGATGACGCGCGCGCCTTCCGGCTCGATGGTGTCGGGCGGCGGCAGCGCGCGCCCGTAGCTGCGCTGGCCGATCCAGCTGCCGGCCCACAGCGTCAGCGGGGTGAGCGCCATCGACAGCGCCACCGCCAGCACCAGCGGGTCGTTCCACTCGGCCGGCAACAGGGTGGCCTCCTGGGCGGCGGCCAGCACCACGAAGGCGAACTCGCTGCCCTGCGCCAGCAGCCCGGCCAGCGGCCAGCGCTGCACCGGCGCCACCGGCAGGCGCCAGGCCAACAGGCCCGTCAGCAGCATCTTGACCAGCATGAAGCCGGCCGTCAGCGCCACGATGCGCAGCGGCGCCTCGGCCAGCAGGCCCAGGTTCATCGACATCCCCACCGAAGTGAAGAACAGCCCCAGCAGCAAGCCCTTGAACGGTTCCAGGTCGGTTTCCAGTGCCTTGCGGTATTCGGAACTGGCCAGCAGCACGCCGGCCAGGAAGGCGCCCAGGCCCATCGACAGGTTGGCCAGCGTCATCAGCTGGGCAATGCCGAGCACCAGCAGCAGGGCAAAAGCGGTGAAGATCTCGCGCAGCCCGGTGCGCGCGACCAGGCGCAGGGCAGGGCGGATGGCGTAGCGCCCGATCACCAGCACGGCCAGCACCGCGCCCGCCGCGCGCAGCCAGTTGAAGCCGCCGTCGTCCAGCCCGGGGCCCAGCAGGGGAATGGCCACCAGCAGGGGAATGGCGGCCATGTCCTGGAACAGCAGGATGGCGAACGCGGCCCGGCCGGCGGGGGTGTGGTCGAGGTGGCGTTCCTGCATGTTCTGCACCACGATGGCGGTGGACGAGAGCGCGAGCGCGACGCCGGCCAGCACGGCGCCCAGCGGGGCAATGCCCAGCAGCCACAAGCCCAGGGCCAGCGCCGCGCCGCACAGCGTCAGCTGGCCGGCGCCGCCGCCCAGCACCAGCGTACGCATGGCCAGCAACTTTTGCGGCTGCAGTTCCAGCCCGATCAGGAACAGCATCAGCACCACGCCGATCTCGGCCACATGGCCGATCAGCTCGACCTGGCGGATCAGGGCCAGTCCCCATGGACCGATCAGGCAGCCGCCGATCAGGTAGCCCAGCACGGAGCCCAGGCGCAGGCGCTGCGCCAGCGGCACCAGAATTACCGACGTCAACAGAAAAACAATGGGAGTGAGCAATAAAGTTGGCATTCGTCAGCGACTCGGTTTGATCTAGCTCAAGGCAAGGTGGTCTATATGCCATGTTGGCGATCCGGCCACTCTATCATGTGCCTTGCATCCCATCGACCACGGTTTCCGGAGGCCTCGCATGAAGCGTCATCCATTCGCCCGCCGTTCCCTGAGCACGCTGTTCGCCTCGCTGCTGGCCTCCGTGCTGGCCATGCTGCTGCTGGTGCCCATCGCGGCCGCCGACGAAACCTGCAATTCGCCCTACCTCGCCAGCCTCATCAAGGGGCAGGAGGACTACCTGCAAGTCTGGACGCTGGGCGTGGAAGGGCTGGGCGATGGCGCCGACAAGCTCGTCACCGTCGACGTCAATCCCGCCTCGCCCCAGTACGGCAAGGTCGTGCATTCGGTCTCCGTGCCCGGGCGCGGCGAGGCCCACCACATGGGCTTTACCGACGACCGCAAGCACTTGTGGGCCGGCCGGCTGGACGACAGCAAGATTTTCGTGTTCGACGTGAGCAACCCGGCGCGGCCCAAGCTGGTGCGCACCATTGCCGACCTGCCGCAGAAAAGCGGCTATGTCGGCCCGCATACCTTCTACCCGCTGCCCGGCCGCATGCTGATCGGCACCCTGTCCAATGCGGGCGATCGCGGCGGCGTGACGGGCCTGGCCCTGTACAACAACAAGGGCGAGTTCATCGCCCGCCACCCGATCCCGGCCGGGCCGCTGGCGGGTGCGGCCGGCACCCCTGGCGACGGCTATGGCTACGACATCGCCATCAATCCGCAGAAGAACATCATGCTCACGTCCAGCTTTACCGGGCAGCGCAACTACATGGCGGACCTGGGCAAGCTGATCGCCAATCCCACCGCGATGAAGCACTTCGGCAATACCATGGTGGTGTGGGATGCCAAGACCATGCGGCCCCTGAAAGTATTGCAGACGCCCGGCGCGCCGCTGGAAATCCGCTGGTCGCTGGCCGATGGCGACCACTGGGCCATTACCGCTGCCGCGCTCACCTCCAAGCTGTGGCTGGTGAAGCAGGACGGCAAGGGCGAATGGCAGGCGCGCGAGGTGGCCAGCATCGGCGACCCCAGCAAGACGCCGCTGCCGGTGGACATCTCGATCGCCGCCAACGGCAAGAGCCTGTGGGTCAACACCTTCATGGACGGAAAGACCCGTCTGTTCGACCTCAGCAATCCGGAAGCCCCGAAGCAGGTCTATGAAAAGGTCACGGGCAAGCAGGTGAACATGGTCAGCCAGAGCTGGGATGGCAAGCGCGTGTATCTCACCAGCAGCCTGCTGTCGAACTGGGACAAGAAAGGCGCCGACAATGAACAGTTCCTGAAACTGTTCAGCTGGGACGGCAAGGAATTGAAGGAGCAATGGGCGATCGACTTCACCAAGGAGAAGCTGGGACGGGCGCATCACATGAAACTGACGGCCAAGCCGGCCAATTCGGTGGCCCTCGATGCCGTGGAAGCCGCCCGGCCCGGCGCTGTGGCGGCGCGCTGAGCGGATGAGACGGCGCGGCACGGTCCTGCGACGGCATCTGTTGCCGCTTCTGGTCACGTGGGGATGCATGGCCAGCACCGCGCACGCCGGTCCTGTGGACGCTGTTGCCACGCGGCCGAAACAGCAGTTCGTCGCCCCCGCGCCGGGCAGTTATACGCTCGAGGTCATCCAGCGCGCGCCCAATGGGCACGTGCTCGATATCGACGGGAACCTGCGCGCGCTGCGTGAATACACGACCGGCAAAATCACGCTGCTGAGTTTTATCTACACGTATTGCGTCGATCCGGTGGGCTGTCCGCTGGCGTTCCAGACCTTCAGCGACTTGCGCCGGCGCCTGCTGGCGCACCCCGACCTGGCGCGGCAAGTGCGCCTGGTCAGCCTGTCCTTCGATCCCACCCACGACGTGCCGCAGGAAATGAAACTGTACGCCGGTGCGCTGGCCGATCCGCGCAGTCCCTTGCGCTGGCATTTCCTGACCACGCGCTCGGTGCCGGAACTCAAGCCCATCCTCGATGACTTCGGCCAGGACGTCTCCGTGACGCTCGACGCCCAGCGCCGGCCGACGCGGGTGTTCAACCACCTCCTCAAGATTTTCCTGATCGATGCGGCCGGGCAGGTGCGCGAAATCTACACCACCGCCTACCTGATGCCCGATGTCGTGTTCAACGACATCCAGACCCTGTGGCTGGAAAGCGGGCCCGGCAACCGCAGCGGACTGGGACTGCGCGCCAGCCTTCCCGCCGCCGTGCGCCGGTAAGCCAGGCCGTCCCCTCCTGGCGCTTTGTGATCAAGGTGACAATTCAATGATGCGCCTGAGATACACACAGTCCGGTAGAATGACCGCCAATCTCGAGAATGCCCGGTCCATTTCCAGCGCCGCCACTGCTTTCAAACTTATGAATATTGCGCATCGAAACAACGTCCGCGTGGTGGGTACCGGGCCTGTCACCCTGGTGCTTGCCCATGGCTTCGGCTGCGACCAGAGCATGTGGCGCTTCCTGGCCCCGTACTACACCGGACGCTACCGCGTCGTGACCTTCGACCTGGTCGGCAGCGGCAAGTCGGATCTCAGCGCCTACGACCACGACAAGTACGGCACCCTGCATGGCTACGCCGACGATGTGCTCGAGATCATCGATCAATACGCGCAAGGCCCGGCCATTTTTGTAGGCCATTCGGTCAGCGCCATGATCGGGCTGCTGGCGGCCAACCGCGCGCCCGAGCGCTTTGCGGCCCACGTGATGGTGGGCCCCTCGCCCTCGTACATCAACGATGTCGATTACATCGGCGGTTTTTCGCGCGAGGACATCGAAGAATTGCTCGACACCCTGGAGAACAATTACCTGGGCTGGTCCAGCAACATGGCGCCCGCCATCATGGGTGCGCCCGACCGTCCGGAACTGGGCCAGGAGCTGACCAACAGCTTCTGCCGTACCGACCCGGACATTGCCAAGCATTTCGCCCGCGTCACCTTCCTGTCCGACCACCGCGCCGACCTGGCCCGCTGCGTCACCCCGACCCTGATCCTCCAATGCAGCGACGACATGATCGCCCCGATGGCGGTGGGGGAGTACATGCACCGCCAGATGCCGGGCAGCGTATTGCACGTGATCGACAACGTCGGTCATTGCCCCCACATGAGCGCGCCCACTGCCAGCTCCGAAGCCATCGACAGCTTCCTGGCGCGGGTGCTGGGATAGGGCGTGCACGGCCAGCCCGGACCGGGCGCCAGGCTGCCGCATGACGGCGCGTTGTTCGAGCGCGCGCCCTGCGGCCTGCTGGCCTGCGATGTGGACGGCGCCATCCTGCGTGCCAATACCACCTTCTGCAACTGGATCGGCTATTCCGAAGCCGAGCTGACCGGCGGCAAGCGCCTGCAGGACTTGCTCAGCATCGGGGGCAAGCTGTTCTACCAGACCCATTGCGGGCCGCTGCTGTCCATCCAGGGTTCGGTGGCCGAGGTTCAGCTGGAAATGGTGACGCGCACCCGTGCCCGCATTCCCGTCCTCATCAACATCGTGCGGCATGGCGAGGGCGACGTACGCTACGACGAGTGCGCCGTGCTGATCACCAACGACCGCCGCCAATACGAGCGCGAACTGCTGCGCGAACGGAAGAATGCCGAAGCGGCACTGGACGCCCTGCGCGGAACCCAGGCCCAGCTGCGCCTGGTCAACGAGCAACTGTCCGAGGCGCATCGCCGCAAGGATGAATTCCTCGCCACCCTGGCGCACGAACTGCGCAATCCGCTGGCGCCGATGCGCAACGTGCTGGAGGTGGTGCGCCTGCGCCAGCATGGCCGCCATGAAGGGGATGGCGAACACGGCGAACACGGCGACCACGGCGACCACGGCGAACAAGGCTGGGCCTTCGAGGTGCTGGCGCGCCAGATGAAGCAGTTGACTCACCTGGTGGACGATCTGATGGATGCTTCGCGCATCACCCAGGGGCGCTTGCAGCTGCGCCGCGCGCGCTGCGACCTGGTGCCGATCGTGCAGGCGGCGCTGGACGATATCGCCGCCATGGTGGAAAAGGCCCGGCATGAGGTGGAAGTTACTCTGCCCGGGCATGCGCTGTTCGTCGATGCCGACGAGACCCGCCTGGCCCAGGTCGTCATCAACCTCCTGACCAATGCCGTCAAGTACACGCCCGAGGGCGGGCGCATCCGCTTGACGCTGGGCCACCAGGACGGCGAGGCCCAGATCGCCATCCGCGACAACGGCATCGGCATCCCGGCCGAAGCGCTCGGCTCGGTGTTTGAAATGTTTTCCCAGCTCACGCCCGCGCTGGAGCGCTCGCAGGGCGGCCTTGGCATCGGGCTGGCGCTGGTGCGCGGCCTGGTCGAGCTGCACGGCGGGCGCATCGCCGTGCACAGCGACGGGGCGGGCCGCGGCAGCACCTTCACCGTGACCCTGCCGCTGCTCGAACAGGCAGCCGAGCCGGCCGTGCACGAGGTGGCCCAATCCGCCGCGCGCGGGCGCCGCATCCTGGTCGTGGACGACAATGTCGATGCCGCCGACACCCTGGCCATGGCGCTCGAATTGCTCGGCAACCGCGTGCGCACCGCGCACAGCGCCGAGGCTGGCCTCTCCGCCGCCGCCGAGCAGCCCCCCGACATGATCCTGCTCGACATTGGCCTGCCCGACATGAACGGGTACGAAGTGGCGCGCCGCATCCGCATGCAGCCTTGGGGCCGCGACGTGCTGCTGGTGGCCGCCACCGGCTGGGGCCAGGAGACCGACCGCGCGCGGGCACGCGATGCCGGCTTCGACCACCACCTCGTCAAGCCCATCGAATTCGAACGCCTGCGCGAACTGATCGGCGCGCTGTAGCCCCCAACTTATCTTGCCCGTCCGGCTCCATACCCCATGCACACCATGGGAGGCAACATGAGCACGCAGAACCAGCAAAGCCAGCAGAGCCAGCAGAACCAGCAGAACCAGCAGAACAGCAACGGCGATACGCTCGCGTCGACCGGCAGCCAGCCGGTCAACACTTCGCCATCCGCGCCGCCAGCGCAGGCCGGGGCCGCCGTGGTCGGTGCCGCAGGCGGCACGGATGCCTCGGCCGCCGCCCAGCAATCCAGCGGACGCGGCCCGGGCGGCAGCGGCCTGGGCGAGACCGCCAGCGCATCCGATACCCGTACCGGCACCGGCACGTCCTCGGGTGCGGGCAGCAGCGCCAGCAACCTCGGCCAGGGTGGCGGCAATGCCGATGGCCCCGTCCCGCAGGGGCGACCGGCGCCCTGATGTGCCGCCAGCAATGGTGCCGCCAGCAATGGTGCCGCCAGCAATAAGCCTGCCTGCCGTGCGATCCTCGCGCCGCAGGTAGGCTAGGATGCGTCATCGCCCTGATCAAAAGATCAACGAGGCCGCCGCCATGGCGCCTTCGGGGCCAGCCATCGAACAAGGAGTCCACATGCCAAGCGAGCGCCCGACACTGACCACACGCCAGGGCCATCCCGTCAGCGACAACCAGAGCCTGCGTTCGGTGGGCGAACGGGGCCCGGCGACGCTGGAAAACTACCAGTTCATCGAAAAGATCACCCACTTCGACCGCGAACGCATTCCCGAGCGGGTGGTGCATGCGCGCGGCACCGGCGCGCACGGCTACTTCGAAGCCTACGGCAAGATCGGCGCCGAGCCGGCCTCGACCTACACGCGTGCCCGCGTGCTCAATGAAACCGGGGTCCAGACCCCGATCTTCCTGCGCTTTTCCACCGTCATCGGCGGCAAGGAGTCGCCGGAGACGGCGCGCGATCCGCGCGGCTTCGCCA
>JBKHWY010000240.1:0-7052 GCA_046566285.1 Gammaproteobacteria bacterium
GGTCTGGTCGGCCAGCCGGCGGATCTCGGTGGCCACCACCGAGAAGCCACGCCCGGCGTCGCCGGCTTTTTCCGCTTCGATGGCGGCATTGAGCGACAAGATGTTGGTCTGGTCGGCGACCTTCGTAATCGTGGTCAGCACGCTGTTGATGTTGGAGGCTTTCTCCGACAGCGCCGCCAGCTTGGCGTTGATCGAATCGGTGGCGCTGACCATCTGCTGCATGGTCAGGTCCATGCGTTTCAGGTTGGTCTGGGCGTCCGCCGTGGCGCTGGTGGTGTAGTCGGCCACCGCAGTGGCTTCTTCCATGGTGCGCAGAAGCTGGCTGGTGTTGGCCGAGATCTCCTTAGTGGTGGACAGGATCTCTACGCTGGTCTGGGCCTGCTCGATGCCGGTGGCTTCCTGCTGCTTGGCCGAGGCGGCGATCTCGGTGGCCGAGGTCGTCACCTGGATGCCGGCCTTCTGCACGTTGTTGAGCAGCACGCGCAGGTTGTCGACCATGGTCTGCAAGCCCGCGCCCAGGCGGCCGATGGCGTCCTCCCCGGTCACGCTGACCTTGCCCGTCAGGTCGCCGGCGGCCGCTTTGGACACCACGTCCAGCAAGGCGTCGACCTTGGCGCGCAGCTCGTTGGTGGCGGCCGCTTCCTTGGCCTGGCTGTCCTGGATGGCCTGGGCCATGCGGTTGAATTCGGTCGTGACATCGCCCAGCTCATCGTCGGTGACCACGGCCGCGCGCGCCGACGGATTGCCGGCGGCGATCTGGCCGACCGCCTGGGTCAGGTTGCCTAGCGGAGTCATCAAAGCGCGCGTCAGCAGCCACGCGATCACGCCGGCGAGCCCGATGCAGGCCAGCCCGCCCAGCGTCAGCAGCTGCTTCATGTTGTACTGGAGGGCGTCGGCTTGCTTCGAACGCAGGGCCAGCAGGCGGTTCTCCTCGGCGGCGATATCGGCGATCACGGCGCGGATGTCGGCCACCGTCTTGGTGCCGTTGAGCACGTCGGACGAGGTGGCCACCTGCTGCGAGACGCCAACCTGGCGGTTGAGCTCGCGCCGCTTGGCGATCAGCGGGGTGATCACGGTCTCGATCCAGTTGTTCATCATCGGCCCCAGGCTGCGCGCGCGCTCCTGCTGGGCGGGATTGTCGGCGGTCAGCTGGATCACGTGCGCGAGGATGGCGCGGCCCTGGGCTTCTTCCTTCTCGATGGGGCCGACCAGGGTCTCGTTCCCGGTCAGCATGAAGCCGCGCGTCGAGGTCTGGATCTGCAGCACGGTCGTGGTGATCCGGTTAGTTTCCAGCAGGACTTCCAGCGTATGCCGGTCCCACTCGCTGGCCTGCTGCACCTTGCTGAAATTGTTGTACGCCGACACGAGCAGGATCAGGATGACCGCGACGATGCCGGCGAACCCCACGTACAGTTTGGTCTTGATGCTGAGATGGTTCAACTTGTTCTCCGCGGAACTGTTTAGGCGTCATAAATGTAACACTTCGGCGGGCGCGACGGCACAAGTTCACGTGCGGTGCGACCGTTGCGACGACGTAACAGTTCTGCGGCGGAAAACGGAGGGCTCAGGCAGCGATGCCCAGGGCCTTGAACAGCGGCAGGCGCAGCTCGGCAAATTCGGAGGCCTGACGGGCCAGTTCGTCGCGCGTGCTGGCGTCGTCCTCGAGCGGCTTGCCTTCCTTGAGCAGGCGGCTGCCCTCCATCTTCAGCACCGCCATGCACAGCTCGACCAGCTCGCTTACGGTCTTGCGCCCCTGCATGCGGCCCAGCAGGAACAGCTGGTCGAAACGGGCCACCTGCACGCCGCCGCCGGTGACCGGGCTGGCCAGGAAGTTGACGTCGCCGCTGCTCCTGGCCTTGTTGATCAAATGCGCGTTGAGCTTGTCGCAGCGCGCGCGCCCTGGCGATGGCTTTCTCGTCCTGTACGGTGGCGAGGTTGCCGTTGCCCGCCAGGATCTGAAACGCCTCGAGCACCTGGCCGTGCGTCAGCCCCTGGTCGGCCAGCTGCTGCTCGAGCTGGCCGACGGTCCTGGGCTTGTAGTCGGCCAGCAGGTTCAGGATCGGCGTGTACACCGCCTCGCTCATGTTGGCCAGGCCCAGGGCACCCTTGGTTTTCAGTTCCACGCTGCTGCGCGGCGTGAGCAGCAGCACGCGCAGCTTGCGCACCGCTTCCATGGCCTCGACCGTACCCATGCGCCGCGCCCCGCGCACCCAGTAGTCGCGCCGGAAGGTCTGGTTGCAGATGAAGTCGCGCACCGATTCGCGCAGCATCCGGTCGGGCAGGGTAGCGAGGAATTCCCGCTGCGGCGCCGTCAGGTTGATGCTGTCGATGTGTTCGAGCAGGTGGCTGGAGCAGGCGAAATTGAGCTTGGCCGGGGCCAGCCACTCGGCCATGTCCGAGAACGCCATCGGCAGCCAGTCCTGGTTGAAGTACTCGTGCGCGACGTAATGGCGATTCTGCGTCTTGATGGCCCTGATGCGCTCGGCCACCTGCGGGTTCACCTTCGCGTACAGGGGATGGGTTGCCAGCAGGCGGTCGGCGAATTCGAGCGCGCTGTTGACCTTGTCCACGGTCGATACCCCGGGCGGGCTCATCACCGCGCTGTGGGTGGTCAGGAGGCGCCGCATCGGCACCATTGCAGCCCAGCCGGGTTCGGTGTTGTAGCTGATGTAGAGCACCCCGCCGACCTTGAGCTTGCGGCGCACGAAGTCGACGATGATGTGGCGGTTCTCGTCCGAGATCCAGCTCCAGATGCCGTGCAGGCCGATGAAGTCGAAGTCGGGCAAATCGGTGCGCGCGCAGAATTGCCCGAAAGACTCGTCGAACAGCTGGGCACTCGAGTCCGACACCTGGGCCAGCGCCTGCGCGAACCCGGCCTGCGCAGGGTTGAAGTCGGTGCCGTACCAGGCGACCGGCGCGGCGGCCGCGTGAATGGCGGTGGACAGACCCTGGCCGAAGCCCAGCTCGCATGCCGTGGCCACCTGCGGCGGGATCAGCCCGGCGCTCAGGAAAGCGTGCTGAATGCGCGCCGGATTGAGTTCGCCGTAATACCCGTATGTGTAGCCGATGTCGGCCACGTAACCTGCGGTCCAGTCCGTCATTGCGCAACCCTCAGTGTGAAGGAAACGACAATTATGACTTATTTGCAACGTGCGTGCGTTCCGATACCCCGGCGAAAGGGCAAAAAAAAGCCGCCCGAAGGCGGCTCTGCATTGCGCTTGTTCGTTGCGCGTATTCGTTGCGCGTATTCGTTGCGCTTATTTGTTACGGTTCTCGCGCGCCTTGGCCGCGATGCGCATGCGCAGGGCGTTGAGCTTGATGAAGCCGCCGGCATCGGCCTGGTTATAGGCGCCGCCGTCTTCGTCGAAGGTGGCGATGGTCTGGTCGAACAGCGAATCGGTCTTGGAGTCGCGCGAGACCACGATCACATTGCCCTTGTACAGCTTCACGCGTACCCAGCCGTTCACGTTCTGCTGGGTGTGGTCGATCAGCGTCTGCAGCGCCACGCGTTCCGGCGCCCACCAGTAGCCGTTATAGATCAGCGAGGCGTAGCGCGGCATCAGGTCGTCCTTCAGGTGCGCCACTTCGCGGTCCAGGGTGATCGATTCGATGGCGCGATGGCCGCGCAGCATGATGGTGCCGCCCGGGGTTTCATAGCAGCCGCGCGACTTCATGCCCACGTAGCGGTTTTCCACCAAATCCAGGCGGCCGATGCCGTGCTTGCCGCCCAGGCGGTTCAGTTCGGTCAGCACGGCGGCCGGCGACAGGCGCACGCCGTTGATCGCCACGATGTCGCCGCGCTCGTATTCCAGGTCCACGTACTCGGCCGCATCGGGCGCCGCTTCCGGGCTGACGGTCCAGCGCCACATCGATTCTTCCGCTTCCGCGCTGGGGTTTTCCAGGTGGCGGCCTTCGAAGGAGATGTGCAGCAGGTTGGCGTCCATGGAGTAGGGCGCGCCGCCGTTCTTGTGCTTCATGTCGATGTCGATGCCGGCGTCTTCCGCGTACTTGAGCAGCTTCTCGCGCGACAGCAGGTCCCACTCGCGCCACGGGGCGATGATCTTCACGTCCGGCTTCAGGGCATACGCGCCCAGCTCGAAACGCACCTGGTCGTTGCCCTTGCCGGTGGCGCCGTGCGAGATGGCGTCGGCGCCGGTTTCGCGCGCGATCTCGATCAGGCGCTTGGCGATCAGCGGACGGGCGATCGAGGTGCCCAGCAGGTATTCGCCTTCGTACACGGTGTTGGCGCGGAACATCGGGAAAACGAAGTCACGCACGAATTCTTCACGCACGTCGTCGATGTAGATGTTTTCCGGCTTGATGCCGAACTTGATTGCCTTGGCGCGCGCGGGTTCCAGCTCTTCGCCCTGGCCCAGGTCGGCGGTGAAGGTGACGATTTCGCACTGGTAGTTATCCTGCAGCCACTTCAGGATGACCGAGGTATCGAGGCCGCCCGAATAGGCGAGAACTACTTTTTTAATGTCGCTCATGGGAATTCCAGTTGTGTTGACGTGGTGATGGGGGGATGACTGTCCGATCGGTCAGTCGATTCTGCCGAGCAGCAGGTATTCGATCAGGGCCTTCTGGACGTGCAGGCGGTTTTCCGCTTCGTCCCAGACGACCGACTGCGGCCCGTCGATGACCTCGGCCGCCACTTCCTCGCCGCGGTGCGCGGGCAGGCAGTGCATGAACAGGGCGTCCGGCGCGGCGCGCGCCATCTTGGCGCCGTCCACGATGAAGCCTTCGAAGTCGGCCAGGCGCTGTGCGTTTTCCTTCTCATAGCCCATGCTGGTCCACACATCGGTGGTGACCAGGTGCGCCCCGGCGCAGGCATCCGACGGGTTCTCGAACACGGTGTAGCGGTTTGTAGTGACCAGTTTCGGATCGATGTCGTAGCCCTTTGGGGTGGACACGTTCAGGTGGAAGCCGAACACCTCCGCCGCCTGCAGCCACGAGTACAGCATGTTGTTGGCGTCGCCGATCCAGGCCACCGTCTTGCCCGCGATCGAGCCGCGGTGCTCGAAGTACGTGTACACGTCGGCCAGCACCTGGCAAGGATGGTGTTCGTTGGTCAGGCCGTTGATGACGGGCACGCGCGAGTTGGCGGCGAAGCGTTCGATGATGTCCTGGCCGAAGGTGCGCACCATGATGATGTCGCACATGCGGCTCATCACCTGGCCGGCATCCTCGACCGGCTCGCCGCGCCCCAGTTGCGAGTCGCGCGTGTTGAGGTAGATGGCGGCGCCGCCCAGCTGGTGCATGCCCGCCTCGAACGACAGGCGGGTGCGGGTGGAATTTTTCTCGAACACCATCACCAGGGTGCGGTCGACCAGCGGGTGGTACACCTCGTAGTTCTTGAACTTGCGCTTGATGATGGCCGAGCGCTGGATGACGTACTCGAATTCGTCCAACGTGAAGTCGGAAAACTGCAGGAAGTGCTTAATCGGATTTTTGTTAGACATAACGGCAACTCTTTAGCAGGCTTGCGCAGGGAAGCCCGCCATTATAAATGCATTTACCGTTTTGCCCGAAGTAAAGGCATGTTTTTGAAGCAATTTCCGCGGTCAGGGCGGGGCACAGGGCCGGCGGGCCCTGTGCAGCTGGCTGGCTCGATGTTTATGGTTTCGCCGTCAGATAACTGATTTCGGTCATCAGATAGGAGGCCACGCCACCCCAGACGTTGGGGTGCTCCTTGTCCAGCAGACGGTCGGTGGTGTACACGTGGGTGTAGCCGTGGCTCAGCATCTGGTCGATGGCGCGCTCCAGGTTCCCTGTGTTGCCATGCACCAGCGCGAGCATGCCCGGCACCTTGGTGAGCTTGTTCTGGATGTCCAGGCCGTGCCACTGGAACTGATTGATTTCGACCTTGTTCACCGGGTCGTATTCGCCGGTGACGTAGGCGGTATCGAAATTCTGTTCGAACGACACCAGCACGTCGACCAGGTCGCCATACTCGTACTGGTTCGAATACAGGTTGCCGCCCGCGTTGCCGATCAGGCGCAATTGCGGATAGGTCGTGTGAATCCAGCGGGTCAGCTGATCGTAGTAGCCGCCGCCCGGATGCACCTGGGTCCAGTTGAATTTGCCCTCGGCGTTGAGATAGCTGGTGTCGGTGGGCGCGTATTGCTGGCCGTTCGGATAGGTGGGCGTATCGGTCCCCTCGGCTTGGGCAATTTCATAGCGCGGATAGAATTCGTCGATCCACAGGCCGTCCAAATCCGGATAACCGTTTACCCAGGCCGTCACGTCGGCCTTCACCTCGTCCAGGCTGCGGTACAGCCGGCTCTCCGGCTTGCTGAGATCGGACGACTGCACGGTATGGATATAACCGAAGATCCGCCCGCCCTTGGCGCGTATCGGGTCCCAGTAGGCTTTTGCCTGGTCCCACTTGGCCTGCTCCTTGAAGGGGCCGCTGGTGTCGCTGTTCACCGCCACCCAGAAGTCCTTGAAGTTGGTGTTCGTGCTGGCCTGGACCAGGGCGGCGCCTTCCTTGAGCAGATTCCATTCGTACGCCTGGTCCAGCGTCAGGTAGGCCGGGATGATGAAGCCCTTGCCGACCGGGAAGGACGGCCCGCCGTGCACCGGTTCGGCCGGCGCGTCCGGGGTCAGGCGGGCCAGTGCGCTGGCCTTGGGGAGCACGCTGCGGGCGTCCCAGTTGGCGGTGGCGGTTTGCACACCCAGGCGGATGGCGGCCGCCGTCGTGCTGGTCAGCCCGAGCACGGACAGGGGGATGTTCAGCGCAATCGCCGATCCATCGGCGCTGGCGTTCACGGTGCCGAGCTCTGCCCAGTCCCAGCCGGCCCCGGTGCTGCGATACAACCGCCCATTCGAGACGTGGAAATCGGCGCCGCTGCTGGCCCACAGGCTGCTTGCCTGGTGGCCAGTGGCGGCATTGTTGTCGGCGTCGATGAAGAGGTTGTAGTTGGGTTCGAGCTGCTGGCCTTGGACCAGCACCAGCAGGGCGCTGTCGCCCACCACGGCCTTGATTGTCTGCGCGGACTGGCCGCTGCTGGTCGCAAGCACTGGCACGCTCGCCCAGTCGGCACTGGTGT
>JBKHWY010000241.1:0-7028 GCA_046566285.1 Gammaproteobacteria bacterium
CCGCCGTTTCACGCAGCAGCGCGCCCGCCTCGATGGCATCTGGCGCGGTGCCGGAGCTGGCCAGCGCCGTTTCCAGGCGCGCGCAGATGGCTTCCTTGGCCGCCTGGTGGGCGCGCCGCTCGGCGTCGGCCGCGTGCGCGCTTTCCTTGCGGGCGGCGAACACGGCGTCGCAGGCGGCGCGAAAGCGCTGCCACAGGGCTTGCTCGGCCTTGCGTTCGAGCGGCAGCGCGCGCGCATGCTCCTGCCAGCGCTCCTGGATGGAACGGATGGCGTCCAGCGTATGGCGATCGTGCGGATTCAAGGCCGCCACCTGCGCGATCAGCGCTTCGCGCGTGCTCATCTCGCCCTTGCGCTGCTGCTCCAGGGGTCCCTGCAGCGCGTTCAGCGCATGGGTGAATTCCTGGTCCAGGCGCTTCTTTTCCTTGCGGTCGATGGGGCCCAGATGGCTCCAGGCCAGGCGCAGGCGCTGCACGGCCGCGGCCATGTGCTTCCAGTCGGGGTGGGCGGCCTGGGCAGCGTCGCCGTCGGCGCCGATCTTCGCCTGTTCCTCGCGCGCCTGCGCGATCAGGGCCTGGGCCCGCTCGGCATTGGCATGGCGCTCGTCGGCCAGCTGCTTGAAGTGCGCGGCGGCGGGCGCGTACGCGGCGCTGCAGGCGGCATCGAAACGCTCCCACAGGCTGCGCGGCGCGGCCCCGGACAAGGTGTCGAGCGCCTTCCAGCGGTCGCGCATGCTGCCCACTTTCCGGGCCAGCTCGCTCATCGGCAAGCCTTGCGTCGCCAGCGTTTCCACGGTGCGGATCAGTTCTTCGCGCGACACGTTGCCGCCCCAGCGCGCCCAGTCCGACAGGCGCTTGAGCTCGGCACGGGCATGGGCCAGGCGCTCGGACAGCGCCGGGGTCAGGCGCACGCCCTTGGCATCCTTGATGGCCTTGTCGTGCTCGGCGGCAGTGCCCGGCGAACCTTGCTGCAGCGCCGTTTCCATCGCTTCCAGGGCATCGACGATGTGCTGGTCCGGCACCGGCGCGCTCTTGCGTTCGCGCCGCTCCTTGCCGCCCTCGCGCCCGTCCTTCGCGTCCTTCGCGTCCTTCGCGTCCTTCGCGTCCTTCGCGTCCTTCGCTTGCTGGCGGCGCGGCTCGGGCGCCGGCACGCGCGTCAGCAGTTCCTCGAAGCGGCGCTGCATGTCCTCGCCGAGGGCGCCCGGCACCGACGGCAGCAGTTGCCAGGCGCGCTTGAGCTGCTCGGTGTTGAAGGTCGGCGGGTGGGTGGCATTCCATTCGGCCAGCGCGGTCTCGCGCGCGACGACGGCGTCGTGCGCAGCCTCGTGCGCGCGCCGCAGTTCATCGGCCAGCAGGCCAATGCGGCTGTATTCGGTCTCGAATTCGTTGGTGAGGCTTTTCGGCAGGCTGCCGTGCTCGGGCGCGGCCAGCGCGGTTTCCTGCTCGGCACGCAGCTGGTCCAGGCGTGCGCGCAGCGCGGGCGGCTCCAGCCCGGCATGCTCGAGCTGGCGCAGCGCGCCCAGGCGGTCGATCATGGTGCGCTGCAGGCTGACCTGCGCTTCCAGGCGCTGCGCCAGGCGGGCGCGCACGGCCTCGAACGGCGCGGCCAGGTCGGGCGCCTGCACCACCGCCCATTTGCGGTCCAGGTCGGCCACCTGGTTGGGGGTCAGCTTGTCGTCGCCGGCCAGCGCTTCGGCCTGGGCGATCAGCGCTTGCGCGCGCTGCACTTCGGACTGGTGGTGGCGCCATGCATCCAGGCGGCCCTGCATCAACTTGGCGACGCGGCGGTCGGTGTTGCGCACGCCCGCGTGCACGCGCTCGAGCAGCTCGGGAGCATGGATGTGCTCGGCGGCGGCCAGGCGCAGGTCGGAAAACTCGCACTGGAGCACGAACTCGGCGGCAGCGTGCTCGTCGCCAGCCAGCTGGGCCAGGCGCTCGGATTGGCGGGTGCGCGCTTCGGAGGGGGCGGGCGATTGGGAAGATCCGGAGGCGGCCGCGCCGCCCGCCATGGCTTGAGGGTTGCCAGGGGCTGCGGACGCGCCCTCGGGGCCGGCGGACGGGTCGCCGGGTTTATCTCCCGATCGTCGGAAAAGGAATTCGAACATGACGTGAGACCAACCATTCAAAACCGTCATGATAACAAGAACGGCTGATGGCGTCGCAGCGCATCATGGCCGTGCGCGCCCCCGGCTTGCAGAGGCGCACGGCGTATTTTGGCGGCTGATTTCGTCCGCAAGCGCGGCCGGGAAGCGCGGCCGCCAGCGCGGCCGGAATTTACGGTCCGATGGGCTCGTGGGTCAGCAGGTGCTCGGCGGCATGGTCGATGGCATGCCAGGCGCCCTGCTCGCCCACGTGGATGGGGGCCGCGCCCAACTCGATGGCCGTGCGAGCGCGGGCCGGCTGGGTGGGCAGCTGGCGCACCTGCTTGCGGTCCTGCACGTAGGCGTCGTGGGCCAGCATCTTGTTGGCGATCGAGAACCAGGTTTCGCCCGAGATGACGGCGCGCGCCATAGGGAACAGGTCGTGCTCCTCGCGCTCGAGCCGCTGCAGGCAGGCGCAGCAGAAGGTATCGACGGCGGCGCAGAACTGGCTGATGCTGGTATGCGTGTCCAGCGCCGCCGAACCGACCTTGGCGGCCGCCACGCCGACGGCATCGGCGGCCGTGCGGGCCAGTTCGTCGAGCTCGCGCAGCAGGTGGTTGGCCGAGTCGGTGGCATTGCGCAGGGCCGGCACCAGGAACATGTCGACCTTGCGCCAGTGATAGCTTTCGTACAGGCGGCGCACGGTATCGACCACGCTCTGGATCTGCGGCGGGGTCAGTACGTCCTGGTCGATAAAGCTGGAGTGGAGAAGCTTTTGCAGCGCTTGCAAGCCCACGCGTACTGCGGCTTGCTCAACTGACAGCGCCACCAATGTATAGGTCGCCGTTAACATTCGTTCTCCTCAAAAAATTGCTCGCGTGCTCAGCCGGAATCACATGTCGGCAGCGCCGGCATGGCCGCAAGTCGTGTGGTGGAACCGAACCGGTGTGGCATCGGATCGTGCAGGTGCTGTTGCCAGCGCCTTGTTCTCTTTGGAACGTGTCCTCAGTTCGAGGTATTAAGTGTAAAGAACCCCGACACCCCTACTTTGATGTAACGCAAACGGCCAGGGCCCCTTCGCGTATTTACGTTGAACGGCTGCATGGCCTTAAGGCGAACTGATGCGTGATAACAACGCCCCGCGTGGAAATTCAGCACAATTGCCGTGTCAACTGGACAAAAATTTGCATATTGGCAACCAATTCTCACGCAATGTCGCGCACAATGTATGTTGACGTAGAGAATTTTTTTGACGTTCAGGACACAATTGCCGCCCGCCCCCGCCCACCTTCGACGTACCGTCCGGCGCCTGTTCCGCAGGCTGCTGCTGCCGGTGTTCGCGCTGACGCTGCTGTCGACCATGTGGCTGGCGGTGCTGCATCAGCTGGCCACCGAGCGCGCCAGCACCCGCAAGGAAGCGGTGGCGCACAGCCAGGCGCTGGCGCGGGTGCTGTCCGACCACGTCAGCCACATCCTCGGCCAGACCGATCACGCCACCCAGCTGTTCAAGCTCAAGTACGAGGAAACCCACGGCCGCCTGCGCCTGCCCGAATTCACCCGCCGCGGCGGCTTGCTGGAAAGCGTGCTGCCGGCCCACCCGGACCTGCCCATGGCGCTGTACGACAAGCAGGGAATCTGGATCGACAGCGCCAATGCCATCGTGCCGGACGACGTGTCGGAGATGCCGTTCTTCACCGCCCTCGCACAGGCCGAACGCGACGCGCCCTACTTCGGCACGCCGGTGCTGGACGAGCGCACCCACAAGTGGCACATCAAGGTGGCGCGCCGCCTGAACAACGAGGCCGGCCAGTTCGACGGGGTGGTGGTGATCATGATCGATCCGATCACCTTGGTGCAGGACTACGACCGCCTGAACCTGGACGAGCACGACACCCTGGTGCTGTTCAGCCGCGACGCCACCCTGTCGGTGGGCCGCATCGGCCAGCGCCTGATCATCGACGACAAGGTGCGCTTCGGCCCGGCGCGCGCGTTCGGCTCGGATGCCGAGGAAGTGGAAGCCACCCCGGCGCTCGATGGCATCGCCCGCGTGTACGGCGACAGCGACATGGCGCGCTTCAGCTTGAAGAGCGTGGTGGGCGTGACCGAGCGGGCGGCCATGGCGCGCTTCGCCGCGCACCGTGACACCTACCTGACCGTGGCGGCCGGGGCCAGCGTGCTGATCGCCCTGATGGTGCTGCTGCTGATGCGCCAGGCCACCCAGCTGCGCGCCAGCATGCGCGCCGCGCGCACCGCCCAGGCCACCCTGCGGGCCGCGTCGGACGCCAGCCTGGACGGCCTGATCATCATGCAGGCCGTCACGGACGTCGACGGCGTGCTGCAGGACTTCCGCTTCCTGGACGTGAACGAGCGCGGCGCCGCGCTGTACCGCAGCGCGCGCGCCGACCTGCTCGGCCAGCTCGCCTTTGCCACCCTGCCGCTGCTGCGCCAGACCGGCTTTTTCGACAAGTACGCCCAGGTGCTCGCCACCGGCGTGCCGCTGGAAGAGGAAGTCGAACTGCACCTGGACGGCGAGGCGCCCCTGTGGCTGCAGCACCAGATCGTGCCGCTCAAGGATGGCGTGGCGGTGACCTCGCGCGACATCACCGCGCGCAAGGAAGACGAATTGCGCCGGCGCGCCGCCGAAGGCGCCCTGCGCGAATCGGAAGCGCGCCTGCGCACCATCGCCGACTCGCTGCCGGCCATGGTGGCCTACGTGGACGCGCAGCAGGTATACCGCTTCCACAACCTGGCCTATGACGAGGAATTCGGGCGCGCGGGCATGGCCGTCCCGGGCCGCACCGTGCGCGACACCATGGGCGAGGCGCGCTACCAGTTCCTGCAGCCGTACATCGAGCGCGCGCTGGCGGGGGAAACCCTGGTGTTCGAGGAACAGCTGGAGCAGCACGACCACGATGGCGCCGAGCGCTGCCAGGAAGTGACCTACATTCCCCAGCGCGGCGAGGACGGCGCCAGCGTGGTGGGCTTCCACATCATGCGCCAGGACGTCACCCACCAGCACCGCGAGAAGAAGCGCCTGATCAAGCTGGCCCAGGTCGACCCGCTGACCGGCCTGGCCAACCGCGCGGGCTTCCGCGCCCGCCTGGACCTGGCGATGCACAACGCGGTGCAGAACGAACGCCTGATGGCGGTGATGTACATGGACATCGACCGCTTCAAGCCCGTCAACGACACCTACGGCCACGAAGTGGGCGACAAGCTGCTGAAGGCCTTCTCGGGCCGCCTGACCCAGGCCCTTCGCGCATCCGACACGGTGGCGCGCCTGGGCGGCGACGAATTCACCATCATCATCGAGAACCTCACCCGGCGCGAAGACGCCAGCGCGGCGGCGGCCAAGATCGTCACGGCCATGCGGACCCCGTTCGAACTCGACGGCGTGACCGTCTCCGTCTCGACCAGCATCGGCCTGGCCTTCTTCCGCGATGGCGCGCACGATCCGGACGCCCTGCTGCGCCAGGCCGACACCTTCCTGTACCAGGCCAAGCAGGCCGGCCGCGACACCTTCCGCGCGGCCGCCTGAGCGGGCGGCGCGCGTCCGGGCTCGGGCCGGGTGAGGTATAGTACGGCCCTCCCCTGCCCCATCGTTTCACTCCCATGCGCCTGCTGCATACCTCGGACTGGCACCTCGGCCAGAGCCTGCACCAGTACGACCGTACCCACGAGCACCAGTGCTTCCTCGACTGGCTGCTGGACACCATCGTGGCCGAACAGGCCGACGCGCTGCTGATCGCCGGCGACGTGTTCGACACCGCCAATCCGTCGGCGCAGGCGCAGCGCCAGCTGTACCGCTTCCTGCGCGACGCGCGCGTGCGCGCACCGGACCTGGACATCGTGCTCATCGCCGGCAACCACGATTCGCCCGGACGCATCGAAGCCCCCGGCCCGCTGCTGGAAGCCCACGCCACCCACGTGATCGGCCACATCGTGCGCGGCCCGGATGGCGAGATCGACCTGGAACGCCTGCTGGTGCCGCTGCGCGGCAAGGATGGATCGGTGGGCGCCTGGTGCCTGGCGGTGCCGTTCCTGCGCCCCGGCGACGTGCCGCGCCTCGAAGGGAGCGACGATCAGCCGAACGAGGGGGCCGATCCCTACCTGGCCGGCATCGTGGAACTGTACCGGCGCACGCACGCGCTGGCTGCCAGCCGGCGCCAACCCGGCCAGGCCATCCTCGCCATGGGCCACTGCCACATGGTCGATGGCCAGGCTTCGCTGGAGTCGGAGCGCCGCATCGTCATCGGCGGCACCGAGGCGCTGCCGGCGGCCATGTTCGACCAGGGCATCGCCTACGCCGCGCTGGGCCACCTGCACCTGGCCCAGCGGGTGGGCGGCAAGGAGCACCTGCGCTATTGCGGCAGCCCCCTGCCGCTGTCGTTCGCCGAAACCGGCTACCGCCACCAGATCCTGCGCATCGACCTGGACGATGGCGTGGCGCGCGCGGTCACGCCCTTGATGGTCCCGCGCGCCGTCGAACTGCTGCGCATCCCGGCCCAGCCGGCCCCCATCGACGACGTGCTGGCGACGCTCGAAGCGCTCGAGCTGCCCGACGTGGAGCCGCAGCGCCAGCCCTACCTGGAAGTACGGGTGCTGCTGGACGCGCCCGAACCGGGCCTGCGCGGACGCATCGAAGCGGCGCTGGCCGGCAAACCCGTGCGCCTGGCGAAGATCGAGCCGACCCGCGCCGTGCGCACCGCCGCACCGGTAGACAGCGTGCTGTCGCTCGACCAGCTGGCCCAGCTGCAGCCGGACGACATCTTCCGCCGCCTGTACCAGCAGCGCTTCGGCGAGGATGCCCCGCCCGACCAGCTGTCGGCCTTCCAGGAACTGATGGCGGGCGGCGCATGAAGATCCTGCGCATCGGCGGCAAGAACCTCGCCTCGCTGGCGGGCGAATTCGAAGTCGATTTCGAAAACGAGCCGCTGGCGTCGTCCGGCCT
>JBKHWY010000242.1:0-7006 GCA_046566285.1 Gammaproteobacteria bacterium
CCATCGCCGTGCGGCGCTTCGTGCATGCCGTCGACGTGTATTTCCATGGATCGGGTGAGCAATTGCCGGACAACTTCACCGACGCCCTGAGCACCCATATCCACCGCACCAAGTCCCACATTGCGGTGCTCAACTATGACAACCTGCTCTACGATGCGCTGTACGCGTCGGAGGTGCTGCGCGGCTATGACGGAGCGCTGATCGACGGCTTTCGACGCGACGGATTTGCGCCTGCCAACCTCGAGCGATTCTACCCGGCCAGATTGGGCTACTACCTGCACCTGCACGGTTCGCCGCTGTTCATTGGCGCCAAAAAGGTCATGCGTGGAGGCCGGGAGTTCCTGGAACCGGCGCACGAATCGCACATCGTGCTCACCCACGTCAAGCACAAGCCTTCCATCATCAACTCGTCGCCCATCCTGAGCGAATACTGGAACCAGCTCGGCCGCGCGCTGGATGAAGTGGCGTGCATCGTGCTGTTCGGATATTCGGGCGAAGACCTGCACCTCAATCAAAAGATCATGGCAGCGTCGCATGGCAAGACGATCCACCTGATCGAGTGGCGCGGCGCCGGGACCGAGGATGCCCGGCGCGCATACTGGACGGAGCGGTTCAAAGGCCGTACCGTGAATGTGATCAGGCTCGATGACGTGCTGGATTTTCGCGATTGGGCCAGGTTGAACTGACGCGGGAATCCGGTGCGCGCGGGCTGCCGCGCTCGCGGCATGGTGCCACATCGCCTGTCCGCGAAGGCCACCGGTGCTTTCCGACGGGACCGTGTGTTCGAACTAAGCCAGCTCCGCTGTTTTGTCGCCATCGCTGAGGAACTGCATTTCAGCCGGGCGGCCGAGCGCTTTCACCAGCTACAAGCCTGGTCACACCGTGTCCGTCGGGCTGAGGATGAATTTCTGAGCGCGACGTGCGGGCATGAACATTGAGCGGGTCAAACCGTCTCTCCTCTTGGCGCGGCTCCGGCCGCGCATTTGTTTCGCTCGAGCAGAACGCTCATCCAGATGATCGATTCGGGCACGTTGGCTGGCATATCATCACCTGACCCTATCGATTCAATTCGCGCCATCCGAGCCCATGTCCCTACCCAGCCGCCTGCGCCGCCGCGCGCTTCGCTCCCTGCTGTCCGTCCCCGTCCTGCTGCACACTGCGCTCGTACGGGCGTCGACGACGGCTGCCACCGCGCCGATCACCGACTTCGGCGCGCGCGCCGACGGGCAGACCGTCAACACCCGCGCCATCCAGGCCGCCATCGACCACCTGGCCGCGCGCGCGGGCGGCACCGTGCTCGTACCGGCCGGCGTGTTCGTCAGCGGTGCGCTGTTCTTCAAGCCGGGCGTGCATCTGCGCCTGGACGCGGGCGCGGTGCTGCAATGCTCGACCGACCTGCGCCACTTCCCGCGCCAGCGCACCCGCATCGAGGGCCATTTCGAAGACAACTTCACCCCTGCCCTCATTAACGTCAAGGCCTGCGACGGCTTTCGCATCAGCGGCGCCGGCACCCTCGATGGTGCGGGACGCCCGGTATGGGACCTGTTCTGGAAGATGCGCCGCGAGGCGCCCGATCCGGGCAACTTCCCCAACCTGGGCCTGCCGCGCGCCCGCCTGGCGCTGATCGAGTCTAGCCGCGGCGTGACGGTGGAAGGCATCACCTTCAAGGATTCGCAATTCTGGAATCTGCACCTGTACCGCTGTCGCGAAGTGACGGTGCGGGGCGCGCGCTTCCAGGTGCCGGACGATTACCACCAGGCGCCCAGCACCGACGGCATCGATTTGGACAGCTGCCAGGATGTGCTTGTGGAAGGCTGCTATTTCTCCGTGACCGACGACTGCATCGCCGCCAAGGGTTCAAAAGGACCGAAGGCGCTGGAGGACACCGACAGTCCGCCGGTCGAACGCATCCACGTGCGCGACTGCGTATTCAAGCGCGGCGCCGGCGTGCTGACCCTGGGCAGCGAAGCGACCATCGTGCGCGATGTGCTGGTGGAGAACTGCCTGGCCGCGGGCGTGGGCAATGTCGCGGTGTTGAAGCTGCGCCCCGACACCCCGCAGCGCTACGAGAACATCGTGTTCCGCCATATCACCCTCAATGCCGACAAAGGCCGGCTGATCTCGATCTATCCATGGCGCCAGTATTTTGCCCTGAACGGGGCCGAGCCGCCCAAGTCATGGGTGCGCAATATCCGCCTGGAGGACTTCAAAGGACGCTTCGGCAGCTTCGGCCGGGTCGCCAGCAATCCGGGCCAGACCAGCTTCGAAAACATTCTGCTGAAGGACTTCGACGTCAGGCTGGAGCAAGCCCAGCTGGAAGGCAGCGACATTGACCAGGTGCACTATCAGAATGTGCGGGTCAACGGCGAACCGGCGGGCGCACCTCCACGGCCCGCAGTCGGGAAAGGTTGAAAAAAAGTTTACATTCAACGGAGTGTCGCGGAAAATTCCCGTTTCCAGAAAAGGATGTGTGCGGTAAGTCAGTGGAAACTCAGCGGAAAGCTCACTTCAATACCTCAATGCCCTCGGCGGCGCCGACGGCGGGATTTGCGCCGCTCAGCGCGTTAGCGGAGGCATAACCATGTCCCAAGCTGCACGTCTGGGCGATCCGATCGGCCATAGCCCCACTATGAACTGGCTGATCGCCGGGGCCGTGGCTGCGGCCACTATCGCCGTGGTCGGGGTGGCGATCGTCGGTACCGGCGGCCTGGCGGCGGTCGCCATCGTCGGTGGAGCGGCGGCCGGTGGCGCCGGTCTCGGCGAAGCGCTCAGTACCATGAGCTTCGCGCCCAAGGAAGTGTCCGGGAAGATCGAAAAGCCGGGTTCCGGCAATGTGTTCATCAACGGCCTGAAGGCGGCGCGCGCGCACCTCGACATGGTGGTCTGCTCGAAGCATCCGCAGGCCCCCTTGCCGATTGCTACCGGCAGCGCGAAGGTCTTCATCAACGGCCAGCCGGCCGCGCGCGTGGACGACACGATTGCCTGCAGCGCGGTCATCACTTCCGGCTCGGGGAATGTGAATATCGGCGGCGGCACCGTCCAGACCGACATCATCAGTCCGGAAGACCTGGTGCCGCCCGCGGTGCACGCCGCCATGCTGGTGGTGGGCATAGCCTCGGCCGTCGTGCTGGCTGGACCGATCGTCGCCGCCGGCGGCTTGGCGCTGGGGATCGGCGGCGGCATGGCGGGCGGCTGGCTGGGCGGCAAGATCTTCGGCGAAGGCAGCGATGGCCAGAAATGGTCGGCCCTGGGCGGCAGCTTCATCGGCGGGCTGTTGGGTGGCAAAGGTGGCTCCATGCTGGCCAACCGATTCTTGCCGCGCCCGGTCACGCCGGGGCTCGGCTTCGTCAAGGGCGGCTTGCCGGGCATGCGCGCGGCCAATGCGGCGGCGGCGGCAGATGCTGAGGCGGCGGCTGCTGCGGCTGCGGCGGCGAACAAGCCTCCGCCATCGGTGTTCGACATGCGTACGCCGGAGGCGCAGGCTGCGGCGGATAATGTCGTCAATGTCATGAAGGGGTCGGTAGGCCTCAACAAGTCGCCCGTGGTACAAGTGTTCACGCATGAAGATGGCACCGTCAGTGTCGGGCTGTCGGGTGACATCACCAATCCAAAAACATTTAGCCGCATCGCGGCAGTGCAAACTGCCCTCGATAAAAAGTACGGCCCCGGAATCTACAGGGTAGGGAGAACCACGCTGACCGAGTCGGATGGCATTGTGCGCCCGGTCGACGCGGATGGAGATGCGATCAGTAACGAGCCAGGCATGTGTGCAGAGCCGAAGGCGGCAATGACCGCGGGCCAACATCCGAGCCCAATCACAGGCAGTGCAACCGTATGGCGGGGCAAGGATGACAACCCACATCCTTATACTGGCGACAAAGCCGGTTCGTTGGGGGGGCACCAAATGGACCCGTGCCCCACCTGCGCACTGCCGCACAATCAACGGATTTATAATAATGCTGCGACCGGCGGCAACAACGTGGAGTCAAAGTAAATGAATCTATTGAGTGACCTCGTCAATGTGTTGTCGGCGTACGCGGACGACACGAGTCCAGTGGCAGAGTCCGTTATCCGACAATTTGCGAACGAGCAAAATATCACTCTGCGCGAGGACCATGTCCGATTCTTGGCGCGCTTCGGCGGTAAGAGTAAGCGGCCAGCCATTTTTGCAAGATATGGAGGCGATTTCAATTTCGACCTATTGAGAAGCGTTTATCTCGACGATTACGATGATATGGCGCCGCCCCTGGGGACAACGTTCTTTGGATCGGATTTCGTAGGCAACTGCTTTTGCGTCGACACCGCGTCAGGCAAAATCTTTGTGTATGACGACGCTACACGATTTGGCCTGGTGCATGAATCGATCGATGGCTTCCTGCTCAGGTGCTTAGTCTCGACCTACTCCGAAAAGGCGTTTGCCAACAAGGTATCGGAGCGTGACGTGGCGCCTGAAGAACTTGAGGCATTCAGACTCAAAAACGCAAAGCACAAGCTCAGCGAGGGGACGTTTTTCAAGCTCGCATACGACGTCACCGCTACTCCACAAATTCTTGCGGAATACTATTTCGTGGATCATCAGCTGATCGCACTGTACCCGACCTCGAACAGTCTGCTCACCTTGAAGGGCGGTGTGCTGGACAAGTTGACTGCATAGCGCGACCTGATGGCTAGACTGTCGGCATCTACGTCAACAAAATCCATTGACAGTCGCGAGCCAACGATTCGCCATTATGAGAAAAACGCCGAGTTGCCAGTCTCCCAGAGCGAATCGCTGGCATTTATGGACGTCCATAAACTGACGACTTAGGTGTCGAAACTCGCGGGATGATGTACCCATCGGTAACTGGCCGGGGAGCAAGAACGTGAAGCAAAAGTAGATGGAATTATTGAGTGAACTCGTCAATTTGTTGTCGGCGTATGTGGACGACACGATTCCCGTACCGGAAGCGGAGATTCGGCAATTTGCACAGCAGCAGAACATTCCTTTGCGTTCGGACCATCTGCAATTGTTGATGCGGTTCGGATGTCCGCTTGGTGCGCGTCCATCGATGTTTGCACAGTACGGGGGCGACTTCGATTTTGATCTGTTGAAAAGCGTCTATCTCGACAATTTCGAGGATACCGTGCCGCCACCCGGGACAACATTCTTCGGATCGAATTTTGTCGGTGATACGTATTGCATCGACGCCACGTCCGGCAAAATCTTTGTCTATGACGGCGGTGAGCGATTTGGTCAGGTGCATGAGGCGATCGACGGCTTCCTGCTCACGTGCTTGTTGTCGGCGTACGATAAGAAGGCGTTTGCCAACAAGATAGCGACTCCGGATTTAGCGCCTGAACAAATCGAGTCGTTCAGGCTGGGCAACGAAAAGCACAAACTAAGCGATGCCACGTACTATCAATCCACATACGACCTGACCGCTACGCCAAAAACTGTTGCCGAGTACTACTTCTTGGACCGTCAGCTGATCGTTCTATACCCGTCGACGTATGGCATGGTCACACTGCGCGGGGGCGTTGTAGATCAATTGACGGACTAGGAGCGCACTGGCAGGCCCCCCCGCCAGCGCTAATCCCTCGACCAGACCAGATCGGTACTACGATAGTGCCGCATTTCGGCAATCTCACCAATAAACGGGCGGATCAAGGCAAGGAATGGCGGAAAGTTCTGCCCCCGCCGAAAGCCGCTCATGTGGGCCTCCACGGATTGCCAACGGATGCGCAGGATGCATGAGGTAGCGGAATCCTCGCAGATCGTCATCTCGTAGCCGAGGCATTCCGGGGCATCGCGCAGGTGCTGCGCGGCCGCCCGATACGCCGCCATCAAGTCGTCGGTGGTGCTCGTTTTCAGTTCGTAGCGAATGTATTCGACTGTCACCATATTCCCCTTCAAATTTGCGTTCGGTCCGCTTTTGTGCGGGCGATCTCAGACTACCCCACCCGATCGGCGAATTCAACGCACCAAGTGGTGAGTTGTCGGCGCTACTGTGGGGAGACCGCAGGACGAATGGTGACGCCCATCTCGGGCGCCGCGTGCGTTCCCCAGTCGTAGAGCTGCTGCAGGAGTGGACGCAGCGAAGCGCCGCGTTCGGTAAGGGCGTAGCGCAGGCGGCCGTGTCCTTCCTCGATGGCCAATTGACGCACCAGGCCGGCTTCCTGCAGCTCGCCCAGCCGTTGCGACAGCATCTTGTCGCTCAAGGACGGGACGCGACGGCGCAACTCGCCGTACCCCAGCGGTGCGTCCTTCAGGTGGGCGAGCAGCACCGCCCTCCATTTACCACCCAGCACATCGAGCGTGAACTCGACCGGGCAATCGAATGTCTTCCTGCGGCCGTCTGTCATGTCCGTTTCCCGTCTCATCTGGTTGCGATGGTTATGCAAACCGCTATCCTAGCCCAGCGGCCACAGGCGGGCCGGATGTGCAGGGATTCGCCCACGGCATTCATCCTGCCGGCGCCGGATTCCTCCCCGATTTGCGCCCATTCGTCGCATGGGCGAAAACCCCCGCGCGCGCGCCGCTAGAATGGCAAGGCAAGTTCAACCCGAGGCATCCGATGAGTTCTCCTGCTTTCCAGCCATTCAACGCGCCCTCCCTACCGGAAGTCCAGCACGACCGCCGCCTGGTGCGCCGCTATCTGCTGCAGTCGGCGCTGCGCTTTAGCGCCGGTTCGCTGCTGTTCGTGTCAGTGGCGATCGCGCTGGTGCCGCTTGGGATGAAGATCGGCACGGCTGCGCCGGGCGAATCCGCGCTCACCAAGCTGAACCCGTACATCGTCGGCGGCGTCGTGCTGGCGGTAATCGCCTGGCTGGCGCTGCTCTCCACCGGCATCGCGCGCGGCGTGCTTGCCCGGCTCGGCGAACAGGGCAAGGCCTTGAGCGCCGAGGAGATGGCTTCCACGGTGACGCGCCGCATCGATGCGCCGTTCAATCCCTACACCACCTTCGACCTGTGCACCGAAGCCCTGTCCGGACTGGCGCTCGGCACGGCGCTGGGCTATGCCGGTCC
>JBKHWY010000243.1:0-6955 GCA_046566285.1 Gammaproteobacteria bacterium
CAAGGATCTGCAGAACGTGCTGGTGGCGGCCGCCGACGCCGGGCTGGTGTTACCGGTGGCCGCACTGGTCACCGAGCACTACCGCAGCATCGAGGCCGATTTCCCCCGCGCGGACCAGTCCGCCGCGCTGCTCGCCTTGGAGAAGCGCAATCCCGGCCATCGACTCGGGGACGGGCCGGACCAGCTGGGATGACAGTGACTGTGCAGTAACTGCGGCTTACTGCGCAGCCAGACTCATCTCCGCCAGCCGAACCCAGAAGCTGGCGCCGATCGGGAGCAGATCGTCGTTGAAGTCGTAACTGGCGTTGTGCAGCTGGCAGGGACCCAGCCCGTGACCGGCGCTGCGGTGCGCACCCTCGCCATTGCCGATAAAGACATAGCAGCCCGGCTTGGCCTGCAGCATGTACGCGAAGTCTTCCGCGCCCATGGTCGGTTCGGTATTCGTGTCCACCTTGTCATGCCCCACCACGGCTCGCATCGCCTCCACCGCGAACGCCGTTTCCTTCGGATGATTGATGAGCGGCGGGTAGTTGCGGTTGAAGGTGAACTCGACTTCGGCATTGAAGGCGGCGGCCGTGTGCACGGCAATCTCCTCCATCCGGCGCTCGATCAGATCCAGCACCCCGGTCGTGAAGGTGCGCACCGTGCCGCCCAGATAGGCGTCGTTGGGAATCACGTTGGTCGCGCTGCCCGCATGAATTTGCGTGATCGACAGGACCGCCGCATCGACCGGATTGGTTTCGCGCGAGACAATGGTTTGCCAGGCCTGGGCAATCTGCACCGCCACCATCACCGGATCGACCGCGCGGTGCGGCTGGGCCGCATGGCCACCCTTGCCCTTGACCGTCACGTGGAACTCGTTACTGGACGCCATCATCGGCCCGGCCACCACGCCGAAGGTGCCGGCCGCCATGCCGGGCCAGTTATGCATGCCATACACGGCGTCCATCGGGAAGCGCTCGAACAGGCCATCTTCAATCATGCGCCGCGCGCCTCCGCCGCCTTCTTCGGCTGGCTGGAAAATCAGGTACACGGTACCGTCGAAATGGCGATGGCGCGCCAGGTAGTGGGCCGCGCCCAGCAGCATGGCCGTGTGGCCATCATGCCCGCACGCATGCATCTTGCCGGGATGGCGTGATGCATGGGCGAAGGTATTGACTTCCTGCATCGGCAGCGCATCCATGTCGGCGCGCAAGCCGATGGCGCGGTTCGACGAACCGTTTTTCAGGATGCCCACCACGCCCGTCACGCCCAGTCCACGCACCACCGGAATGCCCCATTCCGCCAGACGCGCGGCCACCACGTCGGCGGTGCGCTGCTCCTCATAACAAAGTTCCGGATGCGCATGCAGGTCGCGCCGAATGCCAGCCAGTTCCGACTGAAACGAAATGATGGGTTCGACAAGATTCATCACGCTCTCCAATGCATGAATGCCAAGGCACGAGAAGGCTATTGTAGCCCCGCGAACACAACCCGGCCAGCGGCCGGTTCGCTTGCGGCCAATACGGGCCAATACGGCCCATCGATCGCATCCGGAACGCCGGAATCGGCTAAAGTATTGGCTTCGGCCACTATTCTTGGACCATTGCAATGAGTTCAACGCAAGTCAGGGCGACCTGCCCGCATGACTGCCCCGATACCTGCGCCCTGTTGATCACAGTGGAAAACGGTGTCGCAACCCAGGTGAAAGGCGATCCCGATCATCCCACCACCGCCGGCGTCCTGTGCACCAAGGTTTCCCGCTACACTGAGCGCACCTATCACCCCGACCGCCTGCTGCATCCGCTGCGCCGCGTGGGCAAGAAGGGCGAGGGCAAGTTCAAGCGCATCAGCTGGGATGAAGCGCTGGACGAGATCACCGCGCGCCTGCGCGAGATCGCCGCGCGCGACCCGCAAGCCATCATGCCCTACAGTTATGCAGGCACCATGGGGCAGGTGCAGGGCGAATCGATGTCCGCGCGCTTCCTGCACAAGCTGGGCGCCTCCCTGCTCGACCGCACCATCTGCGCGGAAGCCGGCTTCACCGGCTACCGCTACACCATCGGCGCGGGCATCGGCACAGACGTCGAGCAGTTCCAGAACGCCAAGCTGATCCTGATCTGGGGCGGCAATCCGATCGCCTCCAACCTGCATTTCTGGACCCGCGCGCAGGAAGCCAAGCGCCACGGCGCGAAACTCATCGCCATCGACCCGTACCGCTCCCTCACGGCCGAGAAGTGCCACCAGCACATCGCCGTGCTGCCGGGGACCGACTCGGCGCTCGCGCTGGGCATGATGCATGTGCTGATCAAGGAAGACCTGATCGACCACGACTACGTGGACAGCTATACCGTCGGCTTCGAGGAACTCAAGGGACGCGCGGCCGAGTGGACGCCCGAGCGCACCGCCGCCACCTGCGGCATCAGCGTGGACGAAGTGGTCAACCTCGCGCGCGAATACGGCCAGACCGCGCGGCGCGGCGAGCCGGTGGCCATCCGCACCAACTATGGCGTGCAGCGCGTGCGCGGCGGCGGCATGGCCGTGCGCGCGATCGCCTGCCTGCCCGCGCTGGTGGGCGCATGGCGCCATCCGGCCGGCGGCGTGCAGCTCTCGTCCTCGGGCTCCTTCCCCTACGATAAGGCGCGCATGCGCCGCCCGGACCTGCTGCCAGGCCCGGTGCGCACCCTGAACATGACCACCATCGGCGCCGACCTGCTCAAGGACAGCTCGCCCGAATTCGGCCCCCGCATCGAAGCGGTCATCGTCTACAACTCGAACCCGGTTGCGATCGCCCCCGACTCCGACCAGGTGATGCGCGGCTTCGCCCGCGAAGACCTGTTCACCGTGGTGATCGACCACTTCCAGACCGACAGCGCCGACTACGCCGACATCGTCCTGCCGGCCACCACCCAGCTCGAACACACCGACGTGCACGGGGCCTACGGCCACCTGTACATGATGGCCAATAACCCGGCCATCACGCCGCTCGGCGAAGCCAAGTCCAACGCCGAGATCTTTCGTCTGCTGGCCGCGCGCATGGGTTTCGACGACCCCATCTTCAAGGAGAGCGACGACCAGCTGGCCAGCCAGGCCTTCGACACCACCCATGTGCGCGCCATTGGCGTGGACTGGGAGTCCCTGAAACGCAAGGGCTGGCAGAAGCTCAACATGCCGGCGGCGCCGTTCGCGCATGGCGGCTTTCCCACCCCGTCGGGCAAGTGCGAGTTCTATTCGAAGCAGATGCTGGCCGACGGCTACGACCCGCTGCCGGCCTACATCGCCCCGTACGAGTCCAAGGCCAGCAACCCGGAACTGGCGGCGCGCTATCCGCTGGCGATGATCTCGCCGCCGGCGCGTAACTTCCTCAATTCGACCTTCGTGAACGTGACCAGCCTGCGCGCCACCGAAGGCGAACCGACCCTGGACATCCACCCGCAGGACGCGGCCGCGCGTGCCATCGACGACGGCACGATGGTTCGCATCTTCAATGACCGCGGCTCCTTCGTCGCCCGCGCCCGCGTGACCGACAAGGCCAGGGCCGGCCTGGTGGTGGCGCTGTCGATCTGGTGGAAGAAGCTGGCCAGCGACGGCAAGAACGCCAACGAAGTCACCAGCGCGCGCCTGACCGACATGGGCCGCGCCCCCACGTTCTACGACACCCTGGTCGAGATCGAGCCGGTCGCGGCCTGACGGCGCGTTGCCCTCCTGTTTGCCATGATCCGCTTGCCCCGATCGAAAACCGCACGCCGCGTCCTGCTGGCGTGCCTGGCCGCCGGCCTGCTGGCCAGCTGCTCGAGCCTGAACTACTACCGCCAGGCCGCCCAGGGACAGCTCGCGCTGTTGTCCGAGGCGCGTCCTATCGACGAGTGGATCAATGACGAGAGCACCGACGCCAAGCTGCGCCTGCGCCTGGCCACGGCGCGCCAGATCCGCAGCTTCGCCGTCAAGGAGCTGGACCTGCCCGACAACGCCAGCTATCGCAACTACGCTGCCTTGAAGCGCCCCTACGTGCTGTGGAACGTGGTGGCCACGCCCGAACTGTCGCTCACGCCCATCCAGTGGTGCTTCCCGATTGCGGGCTGCGTGAGCTATCGCGGCTACTACAGCAAGGAAGACGCGGTGGCCTACGCGCGCGAACTGCGCGAACAGGGCAACGACGTCCAGGTCGACGGGGTGCCGGCTTATTCCACCCTGGGCTGGTTCAACGACCCCCTGATTTCCACCTTCATCAATTATCCCGACGCGGAGCTGGCGCGCCTGATCTTCCATGAACTGGCGCACCAGATCGTGTATATCGCAGGCGACTCGCGCTTTAACGAATCGTTCGCCAGCGCAGTGGAGGAAGCGGGCGTGGAGCGCTGGCTGAACGGCTTCGGCAACGACACCATGCGCGCGAACTATGCCCGCTACCGCGCGCGCAAGCAGGAATTCCTGGCCCTGCTGCTCAAGTGCCGCAAGACGCTGGAGGACACCTACAAGTCGGACAAGACCGACGAGGAAAAGCGCGCCCTCAAGGCGCTCGCCTTCCACCAGCTGCAGGAAGACTACCAGCAGCTGAAAGTGAGCTGGGGCGGGTACAAGGGCTACGACCGCTTCTTCGCCGAGCCGCTGTCCAATGCCCACCTGGCGGCGATCGCCACCTATACGGATTACGTGCCGGCCTTTCGCACCCTCCTGACGCGCGCGGGCAGTTTCGCCAGCTTCTACGCCACCGCCCGCGAACTGGCGGCGCTCGACCAGGCCGAGCGCGACCGCCGCCTGAAAGCACTGGTGCCAAGCGTCCCATCCGCGTAAGATGCGGGGTTGATGTTGCTGTTTGGCATCAGTTTGCCGGCCACGGACGCCTGCTAGAAGGCTTGTTCGGTTCCGGGCGAAAGCACTTGCATAGTCAAGTCGCGCCCGATACGATCACTGGCAGGGGCGCCGGCACGCTCGCCCCACCACGACGATAACAAAGCACTACAACACGCGCTGTCACCGTTAAGGGTACCGCCTGCCGTTCCGGCAGGACGGGCCACACTGATCGGTGACATCGCCATACAACAAGGGAGACATGGCCCACATGGACAAGATTTGGCTCCAGTCGTACCCCGGCGGCGTGCCTGCCGAGATCAATCCCGACCAGTACACTTCCCTGGTCCAGCTGCTTGAAGAGTCGTTCCAGCGCTACGCCGCGCGCCAGGCCTTCGTGTGCATGGACACCTACCTGACCTACGCCCAGCTGGACGCGTACTCGCGCAAGCTGGCGGCCTGGCTGCAGAGCCGCGGCCTGGCGCCTGGCGCGCGCGTGGCCATCATGATGCCCAACGTGCTGCAGTACCCGATCGCCATCGCCGGCATCCTGCGCGCCGGCTACACGGTGGTCAACGTCAATCCCCTGTACACCCCGCGCGAGCTGGAACACCAGCTCAAGGATTCCGGCAGCGAAGCCATCATCGTGCTGGAGAACTTCGCCGCCACGCTCGAGCAGGTGCTGGGCAAGACGCCGGTGCGCCACATCGTCGTGGCCAGCATGGGCGAGATGCTGGGCGCGCTCAAGGGGACCATCGTCAACTTCTTCGTGCGCAATGTGAAGAAGCTGGTGTCCCACTACAGCCTGCCCAACGTGGTGCGCTTTCGCGACGCGCTGGGGCAGGGCGAGCGCATGCCCTACAAGCCGGTGGCCAGCAGCGCCGCCGACATCGCCTTCCTGCAGTACACCGGCGGCACCACCGGGATCTCGAAAGGCGCCACGCTCACGCACCGCAACATCATCGCCAACGTGCTGCAGACCGAAGCCTGGTCGCAGCCGGCGCTGGCGCGCGCGCCCCAGCTCGACCATATGAACATCGTGTGCGCGCTGCCGCTGTACCACATCTTCGCGCTCACGGCCTGCTGCATGTGGGGCATCCGCGTGGGCGCGCTGAACATCCTGATCCCCAACCCGCGCGACATCCCCGGCTTCATCAAGGAGATGCGCAAGTACCGCATGAACGTGTTCCCGGCCGTGAATACGCTCTACAACGCGCTGGTCAACCATCCCGATTTCGCCTCGCTGGATTTCTCCGGCCTGCGTATCTGCAATGGCGGCGGCATGGCGGTGCAGAAGGCCGTCAGCGACAAGTGGAAGAAAGCCACCGGGGTGCCCATCATCGAAGGCTACGGCCTGTCCGAGACGGCTCCGGTGGCCACCTGCAACCGCTCCGACCTGGATGAATTCAACGGCACCATCGGCCTGCCGATTCCCTCGACCGAGGTGGCCATTTTGGACGACAACGGCCAGCCGGTCGCACTGGGGGAGCCGGGCGAGATCGCCATCCGCGGGCCGCAGGTGATGCAGGGCTACTGGATGCGTCCCGACGAAACGGCCAAGGTCATGACGGCGGACGGCTTCTTCAAGTCGGGCGACGTCGGCGTCATGGACGCGCAGGGCTACGTGAAGATCGTCGACCGCAAGAAGGACATGATCCTGGTGTCCGGCTTTAACGTCTACCCGAACGAAGTGGAAGCCGTGGTGGCCGCGCACCCGGGCGTGCTCGAATGCGCCTGCATCGGCGTGCCGGACGAGCACTCCAGCGAAGCGGTCAAGGTCTTCGTGGTCAAGCGCGACCCGGCCCTGACGGCGGCCGAGCTGCAGGACTACTGCCGCCAGAACCTGACCGGCTACAAGCGGCCGAAACACATCGAGTTCCGCACCGAGCTGCCCAAGACCAACGTCGGCAAGATCCTGCGGCGCGCGCTGCGCGACGAACCGGCGCAGGCCTAGCGCCCCGCACCCTTACATACAAGCTGCAAGCTGCAAGCTGCAACACACGAACCCCAGGAACACGAGGCATAGATGGACAAGTTTTGGCTCAAGTCGTACCAGGGTGGCGTACCGGCGGAGATCGACCCGACGCAGTATCGTTCCCTGACCCATTTGCTGGAAGAGTCCTTCCGCAAGTACGCGGGCCAGGACGCGTTCGCCTGCATGGACAAGAGGCTCACCTATGCTGAG
>JBKHWY010000244.1:0-6936 GCA_046566285.1 Gammaproteobacteria bacterium
CGCGGCCTGGGGTCCCGACGGAGACAAGGGCCGGCTGGCCCTGTGGCGCCAACTGGCCGACCTCGGCCTGCTCGGCGCCGTGCTGCCCGAAGAGCAGAGCGGCCTGGGGCTCACCGAGATCGACCTGGTGCCGCTGATGGCCGACTCCGGCCTGCACCACATTCCCGTGGTGGACGAGGAAAACCGCTTTGCCGGCATCGTCACCCAGTCGGACCTGGTGGCGGCCCTGTACCAGAGCCGCCTGGCCGAAGCGCCGGCCGCACTGGCGGCTGCACCGGCGCCCACGGGGGCCGCCCCGCGCCGCGCCGCGGCCTAAGGGCTCAGGCCTCGGCGCCGCAGCACTTCTTGAATTTCTTGCCGCTGCCGCAGGGGCAATCGTCGTTGCGGCCGACCTTCGGTTCCTCGCGCTTGAGCGTCTGCACGGCCGCCTTGCGGCGCGGCAGCCAGAAGCGGTAGATGGCCGGGATGTTGGCCTCGATCTCCAGCGCCAGCTTGTGCGCCTTGACGGGGTCTTCCACCTCGGCCAGCTCGGCTTCCTCGATCTCGTCGGCGCCCAGCAGATAGAGCGGGCGCATCAGGTCGGCGATCTCCGACGAGAAGATCTCGTCCCACGATCCAGGGCGCAGCTCCATGCCTTCCCAGAAGCCCCAGCACCAGCTTTCCGCATCGATCAGGGTCTGGCCCTCGTAGTCGTGTTCCACGTACAGGGGCTCGAATTCCTTGGGCGCCACCTCGAACGTCACCAGCACCTCGTTCATGAAGCGCATGACCAGGTTGACGATGCGCTCCTCTTCCTTCGGATTCTTCCATGTGGGCGCGGTGCCGTCGCCGCCCCATACCTTGGGCAGCCACTCCGCTGGCATGATGGTTTCCGGCCCGATGGCAATCGCCGTCAGGAAGCCATGCAGGGTATCCATGGTCATGGCATCGTCGGGGCAACGCTCGGACAGCAGGAACTGGTCGAGGTCGTTGAATTCTTTTTCGCTGAGGGGCTGGTCGAGTTGCATGGAACGCTTAGGTCGGTCGAATAAAGGCGCTAGTTTAACCCGTTGGCGCTGGCGCTCCTATTGTTCGCGCCCCCGCGCCGTACAATAGCGCCATGGAACCTGTCATCTCCCCCGCTGCGCATCCCGCCGTACATCCATTCTCCGCACTGGGCCCCGACTGCGTGCTCGACGCGCTCGACAGCGTCGGCCTGCGCGGCGACGGCCGCCTCCTGGCCTTGAACAGCTATGAAAACCGGGTCTACCAGGTCGGCATGGAAGAAGGGCCGCCCGTGGTGGCCAAGTTCTACCGGCCCGAGCGCTGGAGCGACGCCGCCATCCTGGAAGAACACGCATTTGTCGCCGACTTGGCCGAGCGCGAGATTCCGGCCGTGCCCGCACTCGTCATCGACGGGGCCACGCTGCATCACTTTGCCGGCTACCGCTTCGCCGTGTTCCCGCGCCGGGGCGGGCGCGCGCCCGAGCTGGGCGACCCCGCCACCCTGGAATGGATCGGCCGCTTCATCGGCCGCATTCACGCGGTCGGCGCCGTCCAGCCGTTCGCACACCGTCCCACCTTGGACCTCGACAGCTTCGGCGTCGTGCCGCGCGACTGGCTGCTGGCGCATGACTTCCTGCCGCCGGAACTGCGCGCGCCGTACACCAGCATCGTCGACCAGGCCATTGCCGGCGTGCGGCGCTGCCACGAACGGGCGGGCGACACGCCGCTCCTGCGCCTGCACGGCGACTGCCATGGCGGCAACGTGTTGTGGACGGATGCCGGCCCGCATTTCGTCGACTTCGACGACAGCCGCATGGGGCCGGCCATTCAGGATCTGTGGATGATGCTGTCGGGCGAGCGCCACGAGATGGTGCGCCAGCTGGGCGATATCCTGGCCGGCTACGAAGACTTCTGCGAGTTCGACCCGCGCCAGCTGCACCTGGTGGAAGCGCTGCGCACCCTGCGCCTGATCCATTACTCGGCCTGGCTGGCGCGGCGCTGGGACGACCCGGCCTTTCCCGCCGCCTTCCCGTGGTTTAACACCCAGCGCTACTGGCAGGACCGCATCCTGGAATTGCGCGAGCAGGTGGCGCTGATGGACGAGCCGCCCCTGTGGCCGGCCTAGATGCGCACGGCGTGAGGCGCGGCGCCCTGGGACGCGTCGGCACGCAGCGCCAGCCAGGTCCACAGGCCGCCGAGCAGATCGACCACGCCGAACAGGGCCAGTATCGGGCTGGCCATGCCGAGCAGGGCAAAGCTGGCCAGGCCGGCAAACACCAACAGCCGGGTATAGACAGACGCCTCCAGGAACGGCCGGTGGCGGGCCGCCACCCAGACATAGACACCCAGGTTGAACACCAGCAGGCCCAGCACCCGAATCCACACTTCCGAGGTGGTGGCGACCCCGAGGATGGTCAGCAGCAGGTTGGGCGCGAACACGAGCACGGTCCCAAGAACGTACAGATAGGCGGCAAATACCTTGGCGCTGGTTTCGGACTTGGACATGGGTTCCTTGATGTTGTTCATCTTTAATGGTGCGGCGCCTTGGCGTACACACAATGAGTGTAAGGGTGGTGTTGGCCGATTGGCAAGGATCAGATCCCCACTGTAAGTCCCCGGACTTGGGGTACACTGAGCTCAAATGAACGGGAGGTGCTTCATGAGCGTCACAATGACGGCACGAAAATTAGCCGAACTGAAAGCGCTTGGTCAGGCGTTCGAGTGCAATGTCACGCTCGGTTCCAGGACGCGGCAAGTGGTCGTGATCCTCAATTCCCGTACGCCCATCCAGAAGAAGAAAACTGGTGCGAAGGTCTATCGCCCCATCGCTTCTCCCCAGTACCGGACGGTAGAAGACGCGGCGAGCCCGGCCTATCAGGTGCGCCCGGCGAATACGCTTGGGGCTGGCGCTCAGCCTATCGAACAGCCAAAACCGCAGCAAAACGATTCCGTCAACAACGTGCTCGCTTTGTTTGGGACGTTGAAGGGCCAGGATGTGTTTACCGACGATGCGGTTGAGTTTCAGAGGGTCTTGCGTGAAGAATGGCGATAGCCCTCCTCGACACCAACATTCTCATCGATATTGCAAATGGCGTGGAAGCCGCGCGCGACGAGGTGCTTTACTACAGCGATGTTGCCATCAGCAACATAACGTACATTGAATTTGTAGTCGGCCTGCGCGCGAGACTGCAGAGTGGGCGGTTCAAGGTGCCTGAATTCGACTTGCAGATGACGCTGGTCCGCAGACTCCAAAAAATCGACATTACCGACCGCATCGCGGACGCCGCGATCGACCTGCGATGCGGCAGTCTGCTCGGTGGGCCCAGAATCAAACTGCCCGACGCGATAATCTGTGCCACAGCAATCGTGACCGGTCGGTATATGGTCACGCGCGATCCGCGCGGTTTCACCGGTCCCAATATCAGGATTCCATACCAGATCGATTCTCAAGGCAGAGTTGTCGACATTGCTCCACCGGTTTGAAAGTTGGGTGAAGGGTTGAATAGCCGGGTATTTGCCCATCTACTTCAAGCGATGCAAAAAGTGTTGCTCATCGATAATCTTAATCAGCGCGATCCCGTTCGGGGGATGGCCACCGTTAAGCGAGAACACGATGCAAGCAGCGACCCAACAAGAGCTCCACGACGACGCCAACGTCAGTATCGACCTGCCGGCCCCCGGTGCGGCCCAGCCTTCCGCCTCGGCGGACGCCCCGCCTGAGCGCGCCCAGCAGGAAATGCGCGCCATCCAGGAAGCCATCGCGCGCCTGGAAGCGGAAGCCAAAGCCTCGTGCGCGGCCGAAAGCCGCGCCCACGCCGAAGCACGCGCCCGTGCGCTGGCCGAGCAGCGCGCCGCCATGGACGCCGCCGCCGCCGCCGCCGCGCTGCAGAACGCGCAAGCGTCGGAAGACGCCATCGAAGCCAACCGCGACCGCCTGGAAACCTTGCGCGCCGCCGCCCAGGCCAGCCTGGAAAAGCTCGAAGCGGTGCGCCAGGAAACGGCCGAACTGCGCGCCCGCGTGGCGGCCGACACCGAAATCAAGCTGGCCGCCGAAGCGCGCCTGAAATCCGAGGAAGAAGCCCGCCGCCGGGCCGCCGAACAGGCCGAGGCGGAAGCGGGCCTGGCGCGCGAAGCGGCGCGCGCGGCCGAGGAACTGCTGGCCCAGACCGAGCAGGCGCGCCTGCAGGCGGTCGAGCGCGTGGCCGCCGTGCACGCGGCCAAGGAAGAAGTGCTGCACATCGCCAGCGCCGACGCGCGCCTGGCCGTGCTGGCCCGTGAACGCGAGCGCCAGGCCAAGGGCGCTCGCCAGACCGCCGAACAGCTGGCCCAGGCCGAAGCCGAAGCGCTGGAACTGACCGTGGCGCGCGAAAAAGCCGACCAGGTGGCGCTGGCCTCGGCGTTTGCCCGTGCCCAGGCCGAAGCGCGCGCGCTCGAGGAAGCCCGCGCTCTGGCTCATATCGAACAGGAACGCGAAGCCATCGCCCTGGCGCATGCCGAGTCCGAGCGCATCGCCTCGAAGGCCATCGCGCTGCGCCTGCAATCGGAAAAAGCCCTGCGCGACGCCGCCGTGCATCGCGAGCGCGTGGAACAGATGGCGGCCGTCTCCGCCGAAGCGCGGCGCGATGCCGAGGCGCGCATCATCGCCGCCACCGAAGCGCGCATCGCGGTCGACCGCCAGCTGCGTGAAGTGGCGCTGGCGCGCGCCCGCGCGGAAGAAGAAGCCACCGTGCTGGATCAGGCCCGCATCGAAGCCGAAGCGGTGTCGGCCGACAAGGCGCGCGAACGCATGCAGGCCGACGAAAGCGCGGCCGCCGCCGCCGCGCTGGAAGCCCAGGAACAGCAGCGCGCCCGTGCGCTGGCCGAGGAACGCGCGGCGCTGGCGCAGGCTGCCGCCGCCGCTGCGGCCGAACAGAACGCCCTTGAACAGGCGGCGGTGCAGTCGATCTCCGAACAGGTCGAACTGCAGCGCCAGGCTGCCGAACTGGCGGCCCGCAATGCCGAACGGGCGCAGGCGCTGGCCCAGGCCGAGCGCGAACGCGCGGTGGCCGAGGAAATCGCGCTGGTGCGCCTGCAAGAAAAGCTGGAAGCCGAGCAGGAACTGGCTTGCGCCGCCAAGGCGCGCGCCGACGCCGAGCTGGCCCAGGCCGAGCTGATGAAGCAGCGCGCCGAGGCCGAGCGCCGTCTGGAAGAGGCCGCCCATGTCGAAGCCGAGGCGCTGCGCATCGTGGCCGAACAGGCCGAGCGTGAAAGCCTGGAGAAAGCCGCTGCCGCTGCCGCCATCGAAGCGCAGGCGCGCGCCGCCACCGAACTGGCGGATGCGCAGGCGGCGCGCAGCCGTGCCGAAGCGCAGAAGCTGGCGCTGGCGCAGGAACTGCTGGCGGCCGAACAGGCCGTGGCGCAGGCCGAAGCGGCCGCGCTGGAGATGGTGCAGGCCAAGCTCGCGGCCCAGCGCGACAAAGGTGCCGCCGACCAGCGCGCCAACCAGGCCATCGCTGCGCGGCTGCAGTCCGAGCAGGCGGCGACGCTGGCGGCGGTGGCGCGTGCCGAAGCCGAGCAGGAACGCGCCATGCTGGCGCGCGAGACCGAATTGGCGGAACAGCAGGCGGCCCAGGCGGCCGTGGACAAGCGCAACGCCCAGCAGCAGCTGCTCGAGCATGCGCAGGCGCATGCCGAGATGCAGCGCAAGGTAGCGCAGACCACGCGTGACATGGCCGAGGCCAAGCGTGAACTGATGGAGCTGGAAACCCGTCGCCTGCAAGCTGATACCGAGACGCTGATGGCAGTGCGCAAGGCGATCGATGAGGAAAAGCTGGAGGCGCAGGCAGTGGCGGTGCAGCGTTCGTCGTCGGCGACCATGACGCACGCCGTGCTGGGGCGCCTGGCGCATCAGGGTGGGGTGAAGGCTTGAGCAGCGAATCTCAATTCGAGGACGACGAGGAATTCGCCGTGCCCCCTGATGCTTTCTGCAGTTCGGCCTGAAACTGCTCCTTCGAGAGCAGATTGTACTTTCTATCCTTTTCCGCTATCAAATGGGAGACATGCCGGTCGCCGATTTTCCATACACCAGGGAGGTCGGCATGAAAGTTCGCTGCCTCATGCATGGTGTTCGACCGGGCCTTCGACGTGTCTTCCAAGGATCCCTTGAAAATCGATTGCGCCGCGTCGAGAAGCTCGTGCACGCTGTTGCTGGCCTGTGTGGCCAGACCCTGAAGCTGGACATAGGAAGCCTGGTCAAATTCGCTGCCGGGGTTATTCTTTGACAAGGCTACGATGGACACAAGTGCCAGCCGCAGCGATCTGCAGGCGACGGAAACGGCGTCGGCCGCCTTCGCCTCCGTATCAGACAGCATCGCAAGCTCTGCATCCGTGTTCAGCGCTCGAAGCATGATCTGAACTTCCGCCACAGTTTCGAAGTACTCCCTGACCAACTGGTCCAGCATGGCCCTGGGCTCGCTCACTGGACGTGCTGCTGCGCTGTTTGACTGCGTTTCAGACAAGGCGGAATCACTACTGGCGCTAGCGTCGATGTCGACAGGTGATGGCTCCAGCTTGAGGGGTATGGCGTCAGCGCCCAGCAAGTCTGCCAAGTCCAGCGTCGGTGGCGGGGGAGCAAGACCATCGATGACGTCGGCCAGCGCCGATACCCTGGGCAATGCCTTGATAAAGAAGGAAATTTTGAGGATGGGCCGATCGGCCAGCCGAGCTTTCTCACCAGTAAAAAATGATCTTGCGGCACTCGGCTTGTACAGGAACTGGCCTTCAGTCCAATACTTTCCTTTCACTACATTGGCAGCCAGTGCGCGTTCAGCTTCACGTTGTGTTTTGGATTCATCATGGTTTTCGCCAGCGACGTTGAGGCGGCCAGCGACGAGCTTGCGTTGCAAGACATTGCTCCCGCGTTGGTCGGTCGACATACGCTGCTGAGGCTGCAATCCCAGCGCTTCGATGAAG
>JBKHWY010000245.1:0-301 GCA_046566285.1 Gammaproteobacteria bacterium
CTCGGCGCAGAGCCGCACACGCCCTGGGTGGTCGCCGTGCGTGAAACGCTGGCCGGACTGGGTTGCCTGGAGGGACGATCGGCGCTGGCGCTGTGAGGGTCAGAGTAGATCAGCTGGCGTAGGGATCGGGATAGCCGAGCGCTTCCAGGATGTCGCGCTCGAGCTGCTCCATCTCTTCGGCCTCCTCGTCGTCGAGGTGGTCGTAGCCCAGCATATGCAGCGTGCCGTGGACGAGCAAGTGCGTCGCGTGGTGGTCGACGCTGATCCCTTTGTCGGCGGCCTCTGCGACGCACACGCCTCG
>JBKHWY010000245.1:311-6928 GCA_046566285.1 Gammaproteobacteria bacterium
CCATCTCCTCGGCCTCGTCATCCTCTTCATGATCGTAGCCCTGCGCATGCAGCACGCCGTGGACGATCAGGTGGGCGGTATGCTCTTCGACCGTTTTTTTCTGCTCGGCGGCTTCGCGTTCCAGCACGTCGGTGCACAGGATGATGTCGGCGCGGGTGGGCTCGTCGTCGGCGATCTCCTCGCCCTCGTTGTAGGCGAAGGTCAGCACGTTGGTGGCGTAGTCCTTGGCGCGGTAGTCGCGGTTCAGGATGCGCCCTTCCTCCTCACCGACGAAGCGCACGGTCAGTTCGGCAGGGCCCAGCAGGGCGGCCTGCACCCAGCGGCGCAGCAGGGCCCGGGTCATGGTCTCCTGCAGGCGGGTGTCGGCATACTGGACCGACAGGGACAGCTTGTTATTTTTTTCTGGCATGCTTGACGGCGGCGGAGGTGGGCTTGGGTAGAGCGACGAGGTCCAGCTCGGACGCCGTTTCGTAGGCATCCACGATGCGCGCCACCAGCGGGTGGCGCACCACGTCGGCGCTGGAGAAGTGGGTAAAGCCGATGCCGCGCACGTCCTTGAGCACATGCAGGGCATCCACCAGGCCGCTCTTCTGGGTCTTGTGCAGGTCCACCTGGGTCACGTCGCCCGTCACCACGGCCTTGCTGCCGAAGCCGATCCGGGTCAGGAACATCTTCATCTGTTCGACGGTGGTGTTCTGTGCTTCGTCCAAAATCACGAACGCATGGTTGAGCGTGCGCCCGCGCATGTAGGCCAGCGGAGCGATCTCGATCACCTGCTTTTCGAACATCTTCTGGGTGCGGTCAAAGCCCAGCAGGTCGTACAGCGCGTCGTACAGCGGACGCAGGTACGGGTCCACCTTCTGCGCCAGGTCGCCCGGCAAGAAGCCCAGGCGCTCGCCCGCTTCCACGGCGGGCCGGGTCAGGATGATGCGCTTGACGGCGTCGCGCTCGAGCGCGTCGACCGCGCACGCCACCGCCAGGTAGGTCTTGCCGGTACCGGCCGGGCCCACGCCGAAGCTGATGTCGTGTTCGAGCACGCTGCGCAGGTAGGCGATCTGGTGCGGCGTGCGGCCGCGCAGGTCGTGCCGGCGCGTCTTCAATTCCGGGCTGTTGATCTCGATCTCGGGCAACGCCTCGGTGGGCGTGGCTTCCGGGCTCTGGGGCTTCAGTCCCGAGCGCTGTTCCACCAGGGCCAGCTGCACTTCCTCGATCGGCACCACCTTGTTGGCCACGGCGTAGAAGCGTTCCAGGATCTGGACCGCCTGGGCCGCGTTGTGGCCGCTGACAATGAACTTCTCGCCGCGCCGGAAGATCGTCACGTCGAGGGCGGCCGAGATCTGGCGCAGGTTCTCGTCGAGCGGGCCGCACAAGTGAGCGAGCCGCGTGTTGTCAAGCGGCTCGGGGATGAAATATTCGGGCTGAAGAGGAGTCTTGGTTTTCAAATGGCAGTAGTTTCCGTGATGGCTACAGTGTTGGTATCGCTTTGACCGTGCTGGTGGCCCACAAGTTCGCCGCGCAAGGTGTAGTCGAAGCTTTCGGTAATGCGCACGTCGACCAGCCGGCCAACCATCGAGCCGGCGTCAGCGCCTGGCATGAAGTTGACGACACGGTTGTTTTCAGTGCGTCCCTGCAATTCGTTGGGATCCTTCTTGGACGGGCCTTCGACCAGGATTTTCTGCACGCTGCCGACCATGGCCGCGCTGAAGCGGCGCGTATTGGCGTCGATGGCCGCTTGCAGACGCTGCAGGCGGGCCAGCTTGACCTCGTGCGGCGTATCGTCAGGCAGATTGGCGGCCGGGGTACCGGGGCGCTTGCTGAAGATGAAGCTGTAGCTGGTGTCGAATCCCACGTCTTCAATCAGTTTCATCATCGATTCGAAGTCTTCCTCGGTTTCGCCGGGAAATCCGACAATGAAGTCCGACGAGAACGCCATATTAGGACGAACCGCGCGGATGCGGCGGATGATTGACTTGTACTCCAGTGCCGTGTAGCCGCGCTTCATGGCGCCCAGTATCTTGTCGGCGCCGTGCTGCACCGGCAGGTAGATGTGGTCCACCAGCTGCGGAATGCGCGCGTAGGCGTCGATCAGGCGCTGGGTGAATTCCTTCGGGTGGCTGGTGACGTAGCGGATGCGCTCGATGCCGGGAATGGCGGCCACGTATTCCAGCAGCAGGGCAAAATCGGCCGTTTCCGTGCCGTCGGCCCCCTCCATCTGGCCCCGGAAGGCATTGACGTTCTGGCCCAGCAGGGTGATTTCCTTGACACCCTGGGCAGCCAGCCCCGCCACTTCGGTCAGCACGTCCTCGAAGCGGCGCGAGACTTCCTCGCCGCGCGTGTAGGGCACCACGCAGTAGCTGCAATACTTGCTGCAGCCTTCCATGATCGACACGTAGGCGGTGGCGCCTTCCACCCGAGCCGGGGGAAGGTGGTCGAATTTTTCGATTTCCGGAAAGCTGATGTCGACCTGGGCCTGGCCGGTGGCCCGCCGCTCGCGCACCATGCTGGGCAGGCGGTGCAGGGTCTGCGGGCCGAACACCATGTCGACGTAGGGCGCGCGCTTGACAATGGCCTGGCCTTCCTGGGACGCCACGCAGCCGCCCACGCCGATCAGGAGGTCCGGGCGCGCACGCTTGAGTTCCTTCAGCCGGCCCAGGTCGGAAAACACTTTCTCCTGCGCCTTTTCCCGTACAGAACAGGTATTCAGCAAAATCACGTCCGCGTCGTCCGGACTGTCGGTGCGCACCAACCCGTCGGAGGCGCCCAGCACGTCGGCCATCTTGTCCGAGTCGTACTCGTTCATCTGGCAGCCAAATGTCTTGATGAATACTTTTTTCTGCATGGAATTGTTACTTGATCGTTGTAAATGTGGCCAGCGGACGCCAGTTTACCGTAAATCGTCGGACCGGCGAAGCCAGGGGTGTTTCTTAAGAAAACAGGGCTTGAAATCCTTACGAAACAGCATTAATTTTATGGAGCATTATCGTTTTCCGCGCAGAAGGGGATAAAACATTCCGCAGGGTAATGTTTAAATCCACTTAATTGCACACCAAGTATTTCCCCTTTGTAAATCAATGAGTTCGCTAATGGCTCAGGACACAAAGTTATAAAGTGAAAACTCTTGCGTGCGCCACAAATCATCCCCATGTGTTGAAATGACGATGTGACAAGCTTTCCGCACGATAGCTTGATTTCGAACAATGAGAGGCAGCTCATGTTCAGTTGTACTTAGGGCTTATGAGTCTAATAATTGTCCGGAATTTAAGCGTGGGGAAAGTGAGTAGCGCAGAGCGCGTACGAACTGGACGCTTGAGGGACAGCTTATCGGGCTTGTTCTGTTCAATCATGCGGAAGGGTCGTATTTTCACCGGGAACTTTTGACAACGGTACACAGTCATCACAGAGTTCGGAACGGCATTATTTCAACCACAACGAGACGAGGTAAATCATGGCACATCATGCTCTGGCATCACAGGAAAGTTACAACCCGAACCATCTGCTGGACATTCTGCTGGGTAAGATGCAGTTGAAGAACGACGCTGCGCTGTCGCGCATGCTGGAAGTCGCGCCACCGGTCATCAGCAAGATCCGTCACCACCGCCTGCCGGTGGGCGCATCGCTGCTGATCCGCATGCACGAAGTCACCGGCATGAGCATCCGCGACCTGCGTGACCTGATGGGCGACCGCCGCACCAAGTATCGCCTGTCCGATGCGCAAGGCCGTCCAAAGGCACCCGTCGAAGACAAGGCCAACACCGAAGCGCAAACCCAGGCCCAGGCCCAGCCTCAGAATCCGACCGGTAACGGCAATTATGCGCACTGATCGCCCGGGCGTGGGGGCGGCAGCCGTCATGCCCGAGGTAGCGGGCCGCTAACACCCGCTTTTGCGCGCCAGTGCAGAGGCGGGCGTTTTAGCCCAAGTGCGTCCACGGGCGTCCAGCCCAGCGTATCAGCCCATCAAGACCGTGGCGATTTCGTCGAAATGCAATTCCGTTTCGCGAAACACATGGTGGTAAGACTCTTCGTTCAGTCCCAGTGCGGTCCACGCGGCCGAGCACACTGCGGGCACCAGTTCGTCCGGATCGCGCGCCACATCGAGCGCATGAGCGACCGCATCGGCCACGTGCACAATCGTGGCAAGCAAGCCTGCGCCTGCCGCATCGGGTTCGTGGTGGTAGGCGATGGCCATCTTCATCGTGTCCGAGAAATGCCAGTGCTCGCCCAGCGCCAGCCCGGCAGCCACGTGATCGACGCCCAGCACCGTCCGTTCCGCTTCCAGCACGCCGACGTCACGCGCGCGCCGTTCGGCCATGGCCGCCGCGTAGTGTTCCGGGAAACTGCTGACCAGCACCAGCCGTCCAATGTCGTGCAGCAAGCCGGCGGTGAATGCGTAATCCTGGTTGAAGCGCAGCCGGCGCGCCAGCACCTTGGCGCACGCGGCGGTGGCGATCGAATGGCGCCAGAACGCCTTGTAGTCCAGTCCAGTTCCGTCACGCTCGGCAAAGCAGCCCGTCACGGCCGCCGCCGTGATCAGGTTGCGGGTGGTCTGGAAACCCAGGAAAGTGATGGCTTGCTGGATGGTCGTGACCTTCACTTGCAGCCCGTACAGCGAGGAATTGGCTAGGCGCAGGGTCTTGGCCGTCAGGGCCTGGTCGTGCGAGACCTTCTTGGCCAGCACCGAAATGTCGACGTCTTCTTGGTCGATACTGCTGAGCAGTTCCATCACCACGGCCGGCAGCGAAGGCAGGTCGTGCAGGCGGGCCACCACGGCATCCAGGGTGAGGGTGGTCATTGTTCGATCTCCCGCTGCAGGCGATAGTCGAGCAGGTAGCGGCGCAGCAGGCCCGTGGCCCAATCGTCCGCGTTGTCGGGGTCATTCCTGCGGAAGAGGTAGTCGATGCGCGCCATCGCGGCGGCACTGTCGACGCCGACGCCGTCCGGCTGGCTTTCCACCGGCACCATCTCGATGCCGTGTGCGGCCAGCTGGGACAGCGTGCGCGCCGTCAACACCGCGCCCTTGGGCAGCAGCACCTGGCCCTGGGCATCGAGCAGCTGGTCCGACAGCCGCATGCCAGGGCGCAGCGCAGCCAGCGCGAGATGCTGAAATGCTGGATTCATCCGATCCTCCTGATGGCGAAGTGAGGGCGCAAGCTCAACCCTGCGTCGATCTTACCACCGGGTGTTTCAATGCGCTGCTCTGGAGAATCATCCATTGCTCGGATGCGACAGATCCCCGTGCACGCCACGCTTTGCGTGCGCCCAAGCCCATGGCGTATCGATGTAATATTCTTGCCAAGCTTTTTTGCCGGCCCTGCCTTCACCGCCTACCCTACACTGAGGATTTCCATGAAGCTCTACTACAGCCCCGGCGCCTGCTCGCTGTCGCCCCATATCGCCCTGCTTGAAGCGGGTCTCCCCTTCACGCTGGAAAAAGTCGACTTGCGCGCCAAGACCACCGACAGCGGGGCGGATTACTGCGCCGTCAATCCGAAGGGCTACGTGCCCGCCCTGGAGCTGGACAATGGTGCGGTGCTGACCGAAGGTCCGGCCATCGTCCAGTACATCGCCGACCAGGCCCCGGCGAGCGGACTGGCGCCGCAGGCCGGCACCCTGGAGCGCTACCAGCTGATGGGGCTGCTGAACTATATCTCGGTAGAGATCCACAAGAATTATTCGCCGCTGTTCCGCCCGGACACGCACGGGGAAGTGAGCAAGGCCACGCGCGCCAACCTGGCCAACCGCTACGGCTACCTGAACGAATTGCTGCAAGACCGCGAGTATCTGCTGGGCGAGACGTTCACGGTGGCGGATGGCTATCTGTTTACCGTCACCTCCTGGGCTCCCCATGTGCAATTCGACCTGGCGTCCTGGCCGAACATCCAGGCTTTCCAGCAGCGCATCGCCGTACGCCCAGCTGTGCAGCAAGCCCTGCGCGACGAAGGGCTGCTGCGCTAAGTCTGCCGCAGCGCTCAGGCACCGTTGCGCCCGGGTCCGGCGAGTCGGCGTAGCATGCCCGCATGACCACTCAGCCGACAGCACGCGGGCCGGCGCAGCGTTATGTGGCGCTGCTGCGCGGCATCAACGTCGGGCGCGCGAAACGCGTCGCCATGGCCGATCTGCGCCGCGTGTTCGGCCAACTCGGCTATACCGATGTGCACAGCGTGCAGGGCACCGGCAACTTGGTGTTCACTTGCACGGAAACCCCGGCCACGGCCGAGCGGCGCATCGGCGAGGGCATCGTGCTGAAGCTGGGCGTGGCCGCGCGCGTGACCGTGCTGACCACCGCTGAACTGGATGAGCTGATCGAGCAATGCCCGCTGGTGGCGCATGCGGCCGATCCGGCCCGGTTGCTGGGCTGCATCGTCAGCGATGCTTCCCGGCTGGCGTTGCTGCAATCGCTGGCCGAACAGGACTGGGCGCCCGAAGCCTTTGCCCTGGGCAAGCGTTCGGCCTGGCTGTGGTGTCCGGATGGCATTTTGGAATCGCGCGCGGCGGCGCAGCTGGGCAAGCTGCTGGGCGATGGTTTTACGGCGCGCAACTGGCCTACGCTCCTGCGCCTGCAAAAGCTCTGTGCACAGTGACCGCTCTGGACAATAAACAACGGGCAAAAAAAATCCCGC
>JBKHWY010000246.1:0-6926 GCA_046566285.1 Gammaproteobacteria bacterium
CAGCACTTTCAAACGGGCGTCCTCCTGCGCTCTGGCCGACGGAGCGGCGTGCAGCCAGTCGTAAAAGCCGCTGCGCGACACGCCCAGCGCCCGGCACAGCAGTTTCACAGGAAAGTCCAGTCGCACTGTCTTCATCCACGCGTACTTGGCAGCGACTCCTGCGCAAAGTACGCTGCTGCCTTTTTTACGATATCTCGCTCCATTTTCGCTTCGGCGAGCTCTTTGCGCAGCTTGGCGTTCTCGGCCTCCAGTTCTGCCACCGAACGGCTTCCCGGCGCCGCTGCCACGGCGGGACCACGTTTGGCTGCAACGACCCAGTTGGCAAGGGTGCCCTTTGGGATGCCGACACGGGCGGCAGCTTGCTCGATCGACAGGCCTTGGGCCAGCACCAGCTTCACGGATTCTTCTCTAAGCTCGGGGGTGTACGTCTTTTTTGATGTATTCATAAATGCTCCTGTTGGTGAACTTTACCAAACAAGAGTGTCCGGAAAAATCAGCGTACCTCACCGATATGTAGCGCTTGATAACCGATAACTTGAACTGCTCTGAATGCCGACTCATGTAATCCCCGAAAAATTGGTCTCCAACTTTTCGGGGTCACTTCACTTCGCGGGGATGACGTGCTAAAAGCGGTGGTGCAAATGTGTGCAGCGGGGCTTTCGCAACACCCTCGAAGGCCAGGATAACGGTTTTTAGTCTAGTGGTTACTGAAACCGTTGCGAACCGCGTACGTAGGCTTGGGGTCAAGAAGTCGAGCACTTTATCCCGGACAGCAGTGCGCGCAGGCGGGAACCCATAGCGTGTTCCTTGAGTGACGGCGTTCCACACTGCTCGAAGGTGGCAGCGAAACTTTCAGAGTGGGCTAACCGTGGGTAGGGCCCATCAATGCAGCTCGGGCTTCGGATCCGGCACCGGATCGTCATCCGCATCGGGCAAGTGCACCGGCTGGTGATGCGGATGGGGGTTGAACGGATCCTGGATGGGTTCATCCACCGGCACCGGGTCCGGCGCGCGGTGCAACTCGACGCGATACATGTCCATGGCGGCTCCTGTGATCAAAAACGCCGACACTAGCATGCCTTCTTGACACGAGTCGTCCGATTCACGGCGCGGCGTTTTTCACGTACTTGTCCAGCCACGCATTCATCTCGTACAGCATGTGCATGAACGATTCGCGCGCCCGGTAGGCGTGGCTTTCGTTGGGCAGCATCACCAGCCGCGCCGTGCCGCCCAGCCCCTTCATGGCCTGGAACATGCGCTCGCTCTGGATCGGGAAGGTGCCGGAATTGTTGTCCTGCTCCCCGTGGATCAGGAGCAGCGCATCCTTGATCTGGTCGGCGAAGTTAAACGGCGACATGGCCTGGTACACCTCCTTCGCGCTCCAGAACTGGCGTTCCTCGGCCTGGAAGCCGAACGGCGTCAGGGTACGGTTGTAGGCCCCGCTGCGCGCGATGCCGGCCTTGAACAGGCGCGTGTGCGCCAGCAGGTTGGCCGTCATGAAGGCGCCGTAGGAATGCCCGCCGATCGCCACCCGATGGCGCTCGGCCACGCCGCGCCGCACCAGTTCGTCCACCGCCGCCTCGGCACTGGCCACCAGCTGCGCCAGATAGGTGTCGTTGGGTTCCTCGTCGCCGTGCCCGACGATCGGCATGGAGGGATTGTCCAGCACCGCGTAGCCCATCGCCAGCATCGGCGCCGGCCCCCAGAAGCTGATCGCATTGAAGCGGTGCGGCGAGCCGGTGGTCTGGCTGGCCGCGCTGGCGCTCTTGAACTCCTGCGGATAGGCCCACATTAGGACGGGTAGTGGACCGTCGCGCCCCGGCTCATACCCGGCCGGCAGCATCAGGGTGGCCGTCAGGTCCACGCCGTCGCCTCGCTTGTAGCGGATCTGCTCCTTCTGGACGTCGCGCAGTTCGGGGCTCGGGTGGGGAAAGTGGGTCAGCGCGGTCAGCTGGTCGTCGGGCGCGCGCGCCAGGTCGCGGATGAAGAAGTTCGGCCGCTCGGTGGGCGTCTCGCGCGTGGTCAACAGGCGCGTGCCATCGGCCGCCAGCACGGCGATCACGTTCTCGTAGTGCGGCGGCGCGCTCTGGAACAGGCGGGTGCGCTCCTGGGTGGCCAGGCTGTAGCGGTCGATGAAGGGGCGGTCGCCCTCTTCCGAGGCGCCTTCGCCATTGAGCAGGATGCTGTCGTTTGGTCCGATCAGCAGGCGCTGCCGCCCGGCGCCGTCGGACATGGTGGCCGGGTCGCCGGGGTTGCTGTAGCGGTCTTCTTCCGAATACGCGAACACCAGGTCGAGCGCGGCGCCCGGCGTATCGGGGCGCATGCGCCAGATCTTGACGGCGCGCGTCTTGTACCAGCCTTCGGTGATGAGCGCCAGGTCGCCCCGTCCCCACAGGATTTCGCTGTAGCGGGTGGCCAGGCGCGCCAGCACCTCGGGCGGGCGCTCGAACGGCGCGGCATGGCACCAGACCAGGTCGCGCACCTCGGCCGGCACGGCAGGGTCGCCTCCATCCTGCGCTTCCGACCACACCAGCGTGGCCGGCGCATCGGTGCGCCAGCTGACGTTGCGCACGCCCTGCGGCACCGCGTCGTTCCCCGGCGGCAGGCCTTCAACCAGCGGCCGGTTGGCCACCAGGTGCACCGGTTTGCCGGCGATGTCGCGCACCTCGATGCGGCGCGCGAATGAGGCCGCCGGCACGATGAACGAGAACGGCCGCTGCAAGGCTTGCGTGACGATGTACTGGCCGTTGGGCGACACCGACGCGCCGATGAACATGTCCGGCGCGCCCAGCTTCTTGACCTTGCCCGACAGGTCCACCAGCGCCAGCTGGGTGGTGGCGTAATGCTCGAACAGGCGCGCGTCATATTCGTTCCTGAGCAGGTCGGCGTAGGTGCGCAGCTGGCGCGTGCGGGCGCTGTCGCCCCCATCCTGCACGCTCTCCTGGATGTTCGGCCCGCTCGGCACGCCCGGGTCCACCGGCGCGGCGCCGGCGGCCGGCTTCAGGTACACCAGCAGTCCCTTGGCGTTCGGCAGCCAGCCGAAACCGGAACCGGACAGGTAGGCCAGCGGGCGGGTGGAGAGACGGCGCGCGCTGGCCGTGGCCACGTCCACCAGCCACAGCTCCACTGCGGCGGCGCCGGCGCCCTTCAGGTTCATGTGCGAGAACGCCAGGTAGCGCTGGTCGGGCGACCAGGCGGTCGACACCAGGTGCAGCGGCTTGGGCAAGCCCTGCACGGCGGTTTGCTGGCGCGTGTCGAGGTTCAGGATTGCCAGGTCGCTGCCGAACGAAGCCCGGCTGGGCGTATAGCTGCGCGGGTTGATGCGCAGGCCCGCCAGCTTCAATTCCGGCTGCGCCACTTCATCGATGCCTGGCAACGCCGGGGTGTCGATCATCGCCGCCAGGTTGCGTTGGGGCGACAGCGCCAGCGCGGGTGGGCGCGCCGCGTCGACGATGGCTTGCAGCGGCTCGGGCGGCAGCTGGTATTGCGCATGTTGACCATGCGCCTGCGTCGCGGGCGCCGGGGTGGAGGGGTTGGAATACATCGGGATCCCTGCAATAGGCGAGACCCCATGGTGCGCATTTCGAAAACGAAAGTCAAACCCATCCGTGCCGGATATTTACAGCCGTGCCTTACAGCCGTGCCCTGCGGCGGCCCTGATGGCGGACCATTCGCATGCTGCTTGGGCAGCATGCAATCCACACCGTGCTTCCCAGCAGGCATGGCTGAGACGGAACGGCGGCCAAAAGACGGCTCAAACCGCGCTCCAGACGGGCCCTCCCCGTGGCACGGATGCTGCTATTTCTTCAATGAACTTAGCCAGCATCCTTAACCCAACCGGAGAAACCATGCCTCATCGCTTCCCTACCCGCCGCGTCCTGCTCGCAAGCGCCATCGCCAGCCTGCTGTCCGCCTCCGCCGGCGCCACCACCTTCCAGAAAAGCGAGGATCAGTTCCTCAACGTCGGCACCGCCTTTCGTGCCAGCTTCACGTCACTGAAGAACGGCGCACCCAATGGTGAGGACCGCTCCAGCGACTTCGAGCTGGAGGAAGCGCGCCTGTACCTGAACGGCAAGGTGCACAAGAACGTGTCGTTCGAACTCAACGTCGCGCGCAACAGCGGCGACAACAAGGTCGAACTGCTGGACGGTCACGTCGGCCTTGAACTGAACAACTACGTGAACGTCTGGGTGGGCCGCTTCCTGCCGCCGGGCAGCCGCGCATCGGCCGCCGCACCGGCCTATCCGCCCACCTTCGACTTCCCGCTGGTCGAACAGGCGCCCAACCAGTTTGGTGGCCGCGACGATGGCGCCACCCTGTGGGGCGCGACCGCGGACCAGAAGTTCAAGTACCAGTTCGGCGCCTTCCAGGGCCGCAAGGGTGGCTCGAACCAGTCGGACGCGCTCTCCTACGCCACCCGGGTCCAGTACAACTTCTGGGACGCCGAGCCGGGCTTCTACAACCTCGCCAGCTACGATGGCGCCAAGTCGATCCTGTCGATCGGCGCCTCGCTGCGCAGCCAGAAGGATGGCGCCGGCACGGCCACGCGGCGCGGCGACTACCGCTACTGGAACGTCGATGGGCGTCTGGAGAAAGTCGTGGGCGGTGGCGCGGTGGTGGGCGCCGAAGCTTCGTACTACCACTACGACAACGACGGCACCGGCGACCTGACCGCGCCCGCCGGGACCGGCTACTACGCGCTGGCCAGCTACACCATCGGGGAGCAGATCGGCATCGGCAAGCTGCAGCCGAAGGTGGTGTACCAGCACTTCGACAACGACACCAGCGGGCGCACCACCAAGCGCGTGGACCTGGGCGCCAGCTACCTGATCGGCGGCAGCAGCAATGTGCGCATCGATGCCTTCTACTACCGCCAGACCGAGGATGGCCGCCCGGACGTACGCGGCATCAAGGTGCTCGCGCATGTGGCGCACTTCTTTTAAGAGATAAGGGGAATCGGGCGGCGGCACGCCGCCCTTCGGACCAAGGCGGCGATCGCGCCGCCCGGGGGAATCAGGCGGCGGCAGCGCCGCCCAGGTAGAAGGCGCCGACATCGCCGCGCTCGGCGAATTCGCTGGCCGGACCGTGCGCCGCCACCCGGCCGTTTTCCAGCACATACACGTGGCTCGCGTAGCGCAAGGCGGCCACGGTGTTCTGCTCGGCCACCAGGAAGCTCATGCCCTCAAGCTGGTTCAGCCGATGCACGATCTCGAAGATCTCTTCGACGATCTGGGGCGCCAGCCCCATCGACGGTTCGTCCAGCAGCACAAGGCGCGGCGCCGTCATCAGGGCGCGGCCGATTGCCAGCATCTGCTGTTCGCCGCCCGAGAGATAGCCGGCTGCGATCGCGCGGCGCTCCTTCAGGCGCGGGAAGTAGCCGTAGATCTTGTCCAGCGCCGCGCCGATTTCTGCGCGGCTGCGCCCACGCGCATAACCGCCCGCCAGCAGGTTGTCGTGCACGCTCAGCTGCGGAAAGCACTTGCGCCCTTCCAGCACCTGCACCAGGCCATCGCGCACCAGCCGGGCCGGCCCGGCGTGCGTGACGTCGGCGCCGGCATACGCGATGCGGCCCTTGACCACCTCGCCATGCCCGGCGCGAACCAGGTTCGATACGGCCTTCAGGACCGTGGACTTGCCGGCCCCGTTGGCGCCCAGCAGCGCAACGATGGCGCCTTGCGGCACCACCAGCGAGACGTCGCGCACGGCCAGGATCACCTGGTCGTAGGCCACTTCGATATGTTCGACATTGAGGAGAATGGTCATGGCGGGGCCGTTTCAACTGGCTTCAACTAAGCGGTTAAACCTCAGGCATTCGGCGCGCTGCAGTTGCGCGGCTTGATGCCCTTCTCTTTCGCGTACTTGGCGGCCGATTCCTCGATGATCGGGCGCAGCAGCTTGCGATCGGCCTGCACCCAGTCCGAGATCACATTCCACTTCGAGCCGTCCCATTGCTGGAAGCGCACCGCGCCGCCGCCTTCGTGGTCCGCGCAGCTTAGTTTGAGCGGCTGCACCAGGCCCAGGGCGCCCAACTCGGTGAGGCGCTTGTTATCCAGGCTGATATGCTCGAAGCCCCAGCGCACTTCCTCGCCGGTCAAGGGGCGCTTGCCGAACTTGGCCTGGGCCACCCGCAAGGCTTCCACGTTCAGGATGCCGTTGACCACGCCCAGGTTGTAGTACACATTGCCGAAGCGTTTGGGGTCCGCCAGGTTGCCCTTGCCGGCATCCACGACGGTGGCCTTGATGTCTTTGAGCACCGGGAACTGCGTGCCGGACGGGTGGGTGGTGATCGAGATATAGCCCTTCGCGGCGGCGCCGGCCGGGGCCGCGTCGTCCTCGGAATTGCTCCAGATATTGCCGATGATGTGATCGGCCGGGAAGCCGGTCTTCTGCGCGGTTTTCAGCGCCACGGGATTCATCACGCCCCAGCCGCGCAGGATCACCCAGTCCGGCTTCTCGCGCCGGATGGTCAGCCATTGCGACTGCTGCTCGTTGCCCGGATGGGGCACTTCCAGCAGCGTCAAGGTGAAGCCGTATTTCTTGGCCAGCAGCTCCAGGATCGGATTGGTTTCCTTGCCATACGGCGAGCCGTGGTACAGCGTGACGATCTTCTTGCCCTTCAATTTGTCCAGCCCGCCGCTCTTGGCGCCGATGTAGTTGATGATGGCCGACACTTCCGAATACGGGTTCAGCTGCAGCGGGAATACGTACGGAAACACCGAGCCGTCGGTGGAGTCGGTGCGGCCGTGGTTAATCGTGATCAGCGGCAGCTTGTCGGCCGCCGAGCGCTCCAGCGTGGCGTAGGCAATCCCGACCGACAGCGGGTTCGTGGCGGCCGCAGGCGCATTGTTCAGGCCTTTCTTGAGGCGCTCGTAGCATTCCACGCCTTTCTCGACCACGTATTCGGTCACGCACTCGTTCCAGACCAG
>JBKHWY010000247.1:0-6882 GCA_046566285.1 Gammaproteobacteria bacterium
AAGGTGGCCAACTACGCCGGCGTGACGGTGGAGCGCAAGGAAGGCTGGCTGCTCATCGCCAGCGGGCGCTGCGCGTGCTCGACCTGCCGGGCGCCTACAGCCTGTCGGCCCACACGCCGGACGAAGCCATCACGCGCGACGTGGTGGCCGGCCTGCGCCCGGGCGAGCAGACCCCCGACACCATCGTCTGCGTGGTCAACGCCACCAACCTGCGCCTGAACCTGCGCCTGGTGCTGGAAATCCGCCGCCTCGGCCTGCCGATGCTGCTGGCGCTGAACATGGTGGACGTGGCCAACAAGCGCGGCATCACCATCGACACCGCCCGCCTGGCGCAGGAACTGGGCATGCCGGTGGTGGAAACCGTGGCCGTCAAGAGCGGCGGCGAACAGGCCCTGCTGCGCGCGCTCGACCAGCTGCCCGACGCGGGCGTGGTCAAGCCCAACCCCCTGTCGGCCATCGATGCGGTGCCGGTCGAGGACACCCAGCGCGAAGTGCGCCGCATCCTGGACGCCTGCGTCAGCCACGCCCAGGACACCGGCAACCTCACCGAGCAGATCGACCATGTGATCCTGCACCCGGTGGCCGGGCCGCTGATCCTGGCGGCCGTGATGTTCATGGTATTCCAGGCGGTGTTCAGCTGGGCCGCTGTGCCGATGGAGATGATCTCCGCCGGCGTGGAGGCGGCCGGCGGCTGGCTGGGCGCGCACATGGGCGAAGGCGTGTTGCGCAGTCTGCTGGTCGATGGCATATTCGCCGGCACCGGCAGCGTGCTGGTGTTCCTGCCGCAGATCCTGATCCTGTTCTTCTTTATCCTGGTGCTCGAAGACTGCGGCTACCTGCCGCGCGCGGCCTTCCTGCTGGACCGCCTGATGGGCGGCGTGGGGCTGTCCGGGCGCGCCTTCATTCCGCTGCTGTCCTCATTCGCCTGCGCCATCCCCGGCATCATGGCCGCGCGCACCATCCAGAACCCGCGCGACAGGCTGGTGACGATCATGATCGCGCCGTTGATGACCTGCTCGGCGCGCCTGCCCGTGTACGCCCTGATCATCGCCGCCTTCATTCCCGACCGCGAGGTGCATGGCGTCAGGCTGCAGGGCCTGGTGCTATTCATCCTGTACTTCGCCGGCATCCTGAGCGCGATGGGCGTGGCCTGGCTGTTCAAGCGCTTCATGGGCGCCACCGGCCGCCAGCCGCTGATGCTCGAACTCCCCAGCTATCACTGGCCGCACCTGCACAACCTGGCGCTGGGCCTGTGGGAACGCGCCCGCACCTTCCTCGTGCGGGTCGGCACCATCATCCTCACGCTGATGGTGCTGGTGTGGTTCCTGTCGAGCTTTCCCGGCGCGCCGGAAGGCGCCACCCATCCGCCCATCTACTACAGCGTGGCCGGCATGCTGGGGCGCGGCCTGGCCGTGATCTTCGCGCCGATCGGCTTCACCTGGCAGATCTGCATCGCCCTGGTGCCCGGCATGGCCGCGCGCGAAGTGGCCGTGGGCGCGCTCGGCACCGTGTACGCCCTGTCGAGCTCCGGCGACGAACTGGCCAGCGCGCTCACGCCCCTGATCGCCCAATCGTGGACGCTGCCGACCGCCTTGTCACTGCTGGCCTGGTACGTGTTCGCGCCCCAGTGCCTGTCCACGCTGTCGGTGGTGCGGCGCGAAACCAACAGCGCGCGCTGGCCGCTGGTCATGGCCGGCTACATGTTCGCGCTGGCCTACCTGGCCTCCTTCCTCACCTACCGGATCGCGCTGGCCACCCTGGGAGGCTGAGATGGTTCAATACCTGATCGTCGGGGTCATCGTCCTGTGCGCGGCCCTCTACGCGGTGAAGATGTTCGCCCCGCGCGCCCTGCGCGAGCGCCTGTTCGGCAAGGGCAGCGCGAAGGCCGGCTGTGACAGCGGATGTAGCAACTGCGGCGACGGCTGCGACACCCCGCTCACGCCTCCTGAGGGCAAGTCCCGCGTCATCCCGCTGCGCCAGGATCGCTCCTAGGTTTCAGCGGCCTCTTGACTCTCTCGCAACGGGAGGGTTTAGGATGGCCGAAACCTGGAGGAGCTCATGCATTTGAAGATCGGCGAACTGGCCCGGCGCACCGGCATCACCATCCGCGCGCTGCGCCACTACGATGACATTGGACTGCTGTCGCCGTCGGCGCGCACGCAGGGCGGCTTTCGCCTGTACGACCGCGCCGACGTGGCCCGGCTGTATCGCATCCAGGCGCTGTGCCGCCTGAACCTGCCGCTGGCCGAGATCGGCCGGGTGCTGGATGCTGCCTGCGGCGCCTTCCCGGACCTGGTCGATCAGCAGATCGCCCTGCTCAACCAGCAGATTGAAAGTGCCGTCGCCCTGCGCGACCACCTCACCGCGCTGCGAACCCGCCAGGACGGCGCCGACTCCCTGACCATGGACGACTGGCTGGGCGCGATCGAGCAGATGTCCGCCGCCGCGCGCTACTTCAGTGCCGAGGAACGCGAGGCGCTGGCCCTTGGGGCCGCCGTGGCCGACGAGAAGGCGGCCCTGGCCCAGGCCCTGCGCGCGCTGATGGCGCGCAAGGCCGGCCCCGACAGCGAGGACGCCAAGGCGCTGGGGTATCGCTTCATCGAACTCTTGATGCGCGAAGTGGGCGGCGATGAAGCCCTGCTGATGAAGTATTACGTCATGCACTGGAACGAAGCGCCGCTGCAGGCCATGTCCGGCATCGACCGCGCGGGGATGACGTATATCGCGCACGCCATGGCCCATCGCCGCCTCGACATCTACGCCCGCTACTGCAGCAGTGAAGAGATGCAGCGCCTGCGCCGCCACTACATCGGCGCGACCAGCGCCTGGCCCGCCCTCATCGTCGCGTTGCGCGAGCACCTGGCGCGCGGCACCGATCCGGGCGAGCCGGAGCCACAGCGGCTGGCGCGCGAATGGGCCGCGCTGTCCAGCCAAAAAACCGGCGGGGACGAAGCGCTGGCGGCCCGGCTGCGGCACGCCTTCGAACAGGAACCCGCGCTGCGCTTCGGCTCCGGCATCGATGCGCCCCTGCTGGCCTATGTCGCGCAAGCCTTGCAGCAGGTGGCGGCATGACGGCGAGCCACCATTTCCTGGACGGGAACTTCGCCCCCGTGCACGAGGGACGCGATTTGGCCGCGCTGGAGGTGACCGGAGTCTTGCCGGCGGGCCTGGCAGGAACGCTCTACCGTGTCGGACCGAACCCGCAATTCGCACCGCGCGATGCGTCCTACCACTGGTTCGCCGGCGACGGCATGGTGCACGCGTTCACCTTCGACGGCGGCCAGGTGGCCTACCGCAACCGCTGGATGCGCACGCCCAAGTGGCAGCTGGAATACGAGGCCGGGCGCGCCCTGTTCGGCACCTACGGCAATCCCGCCACCACCGACCCTGCCGTCCTTGGCCAGAGCACCGGCACGGCCAACACGAATATCGTCGCCCACGGCGGCCGCCTGTTCGCACTGGAAGAATCGCATCAGCCGTTCGAGTTCGATCCGCATACATTGGCATCGAAGGGCTACCAGAGTTTCGGCGGGGTGGTGGCCGCGCGCTTCACCGCCCACCCGAAGGTCGATGCCGCCACGGGCGAATTGCACTTCTTCGCCTATTCGGTGGACGGCCCCGGCACCACCGCCATGCAGTACGGAGTGCTGGACCGGCACTGCCGCGTCACGCGGCTGGACAACTTCGAGGCGCCTTACCCCGCCATGGTGCATGACTTCGCGACGACCGCCCATCACGTCCTGTTCCCGATCATGCCGCTGACCTCCAGCATGGAGCGCGCCATGCACGGCCAACCCATGTTCGCATGGGAGGATGAACGCATCGTCCACCTGGGCCTCCTGGCCAAGGGCGCCGCCATCGACACGCTGCGCTGGATCGACACCGGCCCCTGCCACGTGTTCCACTTCATGAACGCGTGGGAAGCGGACGGCATCATCACCGTGTACGCGCTGGAAGCCTTGACGGCGCCCGGGATGCCCCATGCCGACGGCCGCCCCGGCGATCCGGCCAGGTCGGCCGCGCGGCTGACCCGCTGGCGCATCGACCCGCGCGGAGCAGGGCGCCTCGAGCACACCATCCTCGACGACGTGCCGGCCGAGTTTCCCCGCATCGACGAGCGCTTCACGGGGCGCGAGAACCGCTACGGGTGGACCCTGTGCCACGCGGACGGCGCCATCCGCAGCGAGGCGGACAACGCCAGGTACGGCACACTGGCGTGCCATGATTTTCACAGCGGCGATACGCGACGCTTCACCCTGCCTGCGGGCGACGTGCTGTCCGAACCCGTGTTCGCGCCGCGCCATGCCGAGGCGGCGGAAGGCGACGGCTGGATCCTCGCCACGGCGTGGCGCGCGCAGCGCCAGCGCACCGACCTCTTGGTGTTCGATGGCACCGACGTGGCTAGCGGCCCTCTGGCGCAGGTGCACCTGCCGTGCCGCATTCCGTTCGGCTTTCACGGCGCCTGGCTGGCGGCGGCTTGTTTGCCGACGGCGGGCGGCACCAGCAGCGGCAGTCCGAGCTTCTCGGCCAGCTTGCGCGCATCGAACGGTGCGTGAACCTTGATGTCGTTATCGAAGTAGCAGTACAGGTCGCGGCTGGCGCGCCTGGGCGGCGCCTTGGTCGACATCAGGCGCGCGTCAGCCGGTTGCGTGCCGGTCGTCCAGGCGCGGATGCGCTCGGCCCAGCGCTCCAGCGCCTCGTCCGAATAGCCGCTCGCGTACAGCTCCTTGTCGCCGTGCAGGCGCAGGTACATGAAGTCGGCCGTCACGTCCTCGTAGTTGGGCCACTTGCCGGCCGTATCGGCCACCACCATCGCCACCTTGTACTTGCGCAGCATGGCGACAAAACGCGGGTCGATGAAGCTTTCATGGCGGATCTCCACCGCGTGACGCAGCTTGCGCTTGCCGCCGGGGTCCAATGCCGTGCGTCCCTCCATGCGCGGCTCATGGTGGCGCGCCATCTCGGCGGCGGCCTCGGTGTCGTGCGGCAGGATGCTGAGGAAGTGCTCCATGCGCTCGGGGTCGAACGTCATCTGGGGCGGAAACTGCCACAGGAAGGGTCCGAGCTTTTCGCGCAGGTTCAGCACCCCCGAGGAGAGCACGTTGGCCAGCGGCTGGTCGATGTCGCGCAGCTTCAGCATGTGGGTGAGGAAGCGGTTGCCCTTGTGGCTGAACACGAAGCCGGGCGGGGTGGCTTCGTACCAGGCCGCATAGCTTTCCGGCCGCTGCAGCGAATAGAACGAACCGTTGATCTCGATGCTCGACACGCAGCGGGAGGCGTATTCGAGTTCGCGCGCCTGGGCCAGGCCTTCGGGAAAGAAGACCCCGCGCCAGGGCTCGTATCGCCAGCCGGAAATGCCAATGTAGATCGCCATGGTCCGACGATAGGCCGTTTGGCCGGGCGCTTCCGTGCGCTAGCCAACGGTCCAGCCCGGCTTTCCGCCGCGCATGCCGCCCGGTTAGCCAAAGCGCTGCCAGAATGATAAGCTGGGCGCCATTTCACGCCCCGGCCATGCCATGATCACTGTCCACCACCTCAACAATTCGCGTTCCCAGCGCATCCTGTGGCTGCTGGAAGAGCTGGATCTGGAGTACGAGATCAAGAAGTACCAGCGCAACCCCAAGAACATGCTGGCGCCGCCCGAACTGCGCGCCGTCCACCCGTTGGGAAAATCCCCCGTGATCGAGGATGGCGGCACCGTCGTGGCCGAATCGGGCGCCATCATCGAGTACCTCATCGAGCGTTACGGGAACGGACGTTTGGCGCCCGCGCCCGGCACGCCCGACAAGCTGCGCTACACCTACTGGCTGCACTTCGCCGAAGGCTCGGCCATGCCGCCGCTGCTCATGAAGCTGGTGTTCGACCGTGTCGAGAACGGCCGGATGCCGTTTTTCGTCAAACCCATCGCGCGCGGCATCGCCCGCAAGGTCAAGGGCGGCTTCGTGCAGCCGCAGATCGACGCCCAGCTGGCCTACATGGAAAGCGAACTGGCCAAGTCCAGCTGGTTCGCAGGCGAAGCCTTCAGCGCCGCCGACATCCAGCTGAGCTTTGTGCTGGAAGCGGCAAGCGCGCGCGGCGGCCTGGATCAGCGCTACCCCAAGCTGTCGGCCTGGCTGGAGCGCATCCATGCCCGCCCGGCCTACCAGCGCGCGCTCGAACGGGGCGGACGCTACGACCTGCTGCGCTAAGCCATGGCCAAGCTGCTCGCCATCGATGGCTTGAATATCGTACGGCGCGTGTACGAAGCAAGTAGCGACCCCGACACGCAGGAGAAAGCCGAGACGGCCCTGCGCCATGCGCTGTCGTCATTCCGCAACCTGCTGGGCGCGCACCAGCCGACCCACGTGCTGGCCGCCTTCGACTACGGCGGCCCGACCTGGCGCCATGCGCTCTATCCCCGCTACCGCGAGCAGCGCGCGCCGATGCCGTCCTGCCTGCGCGCGGCGCTCCCGGGCTTTCACGACAGGCTCCGCGCCGAGGGCCTGCACGTGGTGACGCTGCCGGAAGTGGAGGCCGACGACGTGATCGGCACGGGCGTGATGCGCTGGCTGAACGAGGGGCGCGGCGAAGCCATCGTCGCCACCACCGACAAGGACCTGCACGGCCTGATCGCGCACGGCGCCCTGGTATGGGATCACTTCAAGGGCGAATGGCATGACGACGCCTGGGTGCGCGCACGCTTTGGCGTCGCGCCCGAACGCATGGTGGACCTGCTGGCGCTGATGGGCGACGCCACCGACGGCGTGCCGGGCGTCTCCAAGGTCGGCATGAAGACGGCGGCCAAGCTGCTCAACGCGTACGGCGACCTGGATGGCGTGATGGCCGGCGCCGGCATCCTGAAAACCCCGCTGGGCGAACGCCTGCGCGCCGAGCGCGACATCT
>JBKHWY010000248.1:0-6864 GCA_046566285.1 Gammaproteobacteria bacterium
AGTGACCTCGCTATGGGTCCTGGCCTTCGCCAGGACGACGGTCTTAAGGATATTGGCCGGATTAGCCTGACAGTGGCTTAGTTTCGGATCACCCCCAGCGTATTGGCCGTCAACCGCCCCTGCCCCGGGTCCTCCGACAACCCATCCCCACCCGAAATATCCCCCGAATGCAGCACATGGCTGCGATAGAACACCGCCCGGTTGAATTTCGCCGCCACGCTGCCCGTGCGTTCGAACAGCGTCGTGTCGCCGCGGATGTAGTCGAAGCTGCGCGCGTTCAGTCCCATCACCTCCGCCTTCAGGCGCGGCGCGTAGTCTCCAATGCGGGCGGCGTCGATCCATTCGTAGCCCGTGCTGCGGTGCCGATAAAACGACGTCCCGCCAAACGCCTCGGAACACAGGTAGTGCACCCCGGCGATGTGCGCCGCCTCGAAGCTGTCGAAGTGCGGCACGCTCTGGATCGGCCGCAATTCCTCCGGCCGCGTGGTGGCCAGCGACAGCAGGCACGAAAGCGGCTCCACCCGCGTGGCGCCAAACGTGGCCGCGAACAGCGCTTGCAGATGACGGTACACGTTCTCCGCATAGGCAGTGGAAAAGGGCATGCGCACGCCCGGGTAGAAGTCCCGCGCATCCTTGCGGAAGGCGCCGCTCTGCTGCGCATGGCGCACGACGGCGTCGGGGTCGCTCAGCAGATCATCGACAACGAGCACCGGCTCGGCATCCACCCCCACGTGGATCACCCGCGCCGCGCAGGCCGGGTTGACGGCAAATTCCGTCACGCTGCCAGGCGCAGTGTGCGTTGATTGCGCCGCTCGATCATCGCGTAGATGTGGCCCAGGGACGCGAGCATGGTGTAGATCGGCGCCAGGTAGCCGTGCGCGTGCAGCGTCGCGATGTCGTCCCCGCTGAGCGCCTCTAGGTGCGCTTCGTCGATGGTGTACAGCCCGTCGACCTGGGTCGATTCCTCGTTGGCGAAGGTGATCTCCAGCTGCATCGGCACCAGGAGCTTCAGGCGGGCGAGCGTGTCAACGAATTGCCCGGTGGGCGCCTCGCCATTCACCAGCTCCGCCAGCACCTGCCTGACGTTTTCCAGGTAGGCGGTGGCGTTGCCGTCCGCATCAAAAATCGCCGTGCCCTCGGCCTGGATGCTGTCGTGTTCGGGGTCGATGCACACGACGAACTGGTCATCAAGCCCATTCCCCAGGAAGAAGGGCTGGCGCGCCACCTGCAGGGGCACGTAGACGGCGTTCCACTGGCCGTTTTCCACGAACAGGTTTTCGCGGTCGTGAAAGCCGAACAGCGCCACGCATACGAAGCGGCCGGTGTCCTTGTCCTTGGTGAGCGCGATCGGGTACTGCACGACCAGCTTCAAGAATTCGGACAGCACCACCGGCACCATGTTCAGCGTGGCGCCGGCCGCGTCCACGCGTGCGGGGTCGATGCGCAGATGCCGGTGCGCGGTGTTATCCAATGCAGTCAAGTGGGCCATGGTGATTCCTGTGGTCAGACGGCTGAAAAGCCGTACGCGTGGATCTTCTTGATCAGATCCCGGTGAGTGGGCAGCATGCGCAAGGCCTTTTGCACGGCAACGCCGTTCTGCGCAATTTTTTCTTGCGCCATGCGGTGGTCGATGCGCGCATGCTCGATGAAGGCGGGATCGGTCCTGAAGCCCATCCCGTACAGCACGTATTGGTAGCTCGCGGCCGGGAAGACTTCGTTATTGCTGGTGAAGTCGCAATTGCCGGGAGAGCGGTAGCGCCACAGGCGCATCAGGTCCTGCAGGCTCTCGGGAATGGTCTCGGGCGCCCGGTTGTCCGGCCAGAACGCATGGTCGTTCCGTTGGCTGAGAATGTAATGCAGCTTGAGGAAATCGATGATCCGCGCCCACCGGTACAGGAAGGTGTCGTTGAAGCGCCGGGCGACGATGTCCATTACCTCGCGGGTGGCGGGCAGCTGCTCGGCGATCATCTCGGCCGACAGTTCCACCAGCACCAGCGCGGACGCTTCCAGCGGCTCCAGGAAGCCGGCGGACAGCCCCACGGCCACGCAGTTGTTCTTCCAGAACAGCTGGCGATGGCCGGAGCGGATGGGGATGGTGCGCGTCGGCAGATCCTTCATGGCCGGGCCGACATACTCGCGCAAGGTCTCTTCGGCCGCGTCGGCGCTGGTGTGCCGGCTCGAATACACGTAGCCGATGCCGCGCCGCCTGGACAAGCCGATGTCCCAGATCCATCCGGCCGCCTGCGCGGTCGAGATGGTGTGCGAGGCGATCGGCGCATCCTCCTCTTCGTACGGCACCTGGACGGCGATCGCGCGGTCGATGAACAGCACGTCGCCGCAGTCGACAAACGGCACCTCCAGGTGCTTGCCCAGCAGGAGGGACGAGAAGCCGCTGCAGTCCACGAACAGGTCGCCGCCGATCTCGCCCTGCTGCGCGGTGACGACGGCGCGGATGTCGCCATTCTCGGCGCTGTGCACTGCGGTGACGTCGCCCTGCACGTGCTTGACGCCCAGCTGTTCGACGCAATGGCGGGTCAGGAAGGCGACGAACTTGCCGGCATCGAGGTGGTAGGCGTAGTTGGCCACGGACGCGTATTCGGCCGTGGTGATCATCTTCGGCGCCAGCCCGCGTTCGCAGACCTGCTCCTGGAAGCAGACGGTGTTGGAAAACGACTGATGGCTGTATTCGGCCTGCCAGTAGGGCGCCAGGTCGATGTGGCCGAAGCCTTGCGGCAGCATCAGCGGGTGATAGTAGTAGTCCCCGGCGCTGCCATCGACCCAGCGCGCAAACTTGGCGCCCTGCTTGAACGTGGCGTCGCACTCGCGCATGAACTGGGTTTCCGAAATCCCCAGTTTGATGAGGGTGTCGCGCATGGTCGGCCAGGTGCCTTCGCCCACGCCGATGGTGCCGACCGTGGGCGATTCGACCAGGGTGACGTTCACGCGCGCGCCGGCACTGGCCTTGGCACTGGCCTGATACTTCGCGGCGAGGCGCCCGGCCGTGATCCAGCCGGCCGCGCCGCCGCCGACGATAACGATATTCTGGATAGGCTTCATCGATCAAAAGAAAAGAAATGGTTGCCGGGCGCGCCGGCAACCATTGTGCCATCTTGCGGCGGTCGATCAGAACTTGCCGGTCAGGCCCAGCGCGAAGCGCCGGCCCGAGTCTTCCGCCAGCAGGAACTGGTTGGTGTAGCGGCCGTACTTCTTCACCACGGCCTGGGTCAGGTTGGTGCCTTCGAAGACCACGGACAGGTGCTTGTTGATCTCGTAGCTGCCGCTCAGGTCCCACTGGCCATAGGCCGCCACCTGGGTCACGCCATCGCCGTTCTGCTGGGTCAGCGATTGCAGGAACTTGTCGCGCCAGTTGTACGCAATGCGCAGCTGGTACGGGCCCTTCTCGTAGAAGCCGACGATGTTGGCCGAGTTGCTGATGCCGGTCACCGCGAACTTCTGGTTGATGTCGCCGGGGTTCAGGTCCGAGTCGCTGTGCACCAGGGTGCCGTTGACGATGAAGCCCAGGCCATTGGCGAAGGTGTGCTGCAGCGTGAGTTCGAACCCGTCCACGATGGCCGACGGACCGTTGCTGGGGCGCGTCAGGGTGAACACCGCCGGGGCGTCGCCCGCGTCGGGCTTGAGCGGATCGGTGCCGGTGCTCGGGTCCTTCAGCACACCGCGGCTGGTGTTGAACTGCTGCGTGGTGTTACTCGAAACGATGAAGTTCGCCACGCTCTTCCAGAAGAAGCCGGCCGACATGTAGCTGGCGTTGGCGTAATACCATTCGAGCGACAGGTCCAGGTTATCCGACAGGAAGGGCTTCAGGGTCGGGTCGCCGGCGCGCGAAGTCAGGGTGCCCGGACGCGTGGTGACGATATTGGTGGCCGGCGACATGTCGTCCAGGCGCGGACGGGTCATCGAGCGGTAGGCCGCAAAGCGCGCCACCACCTTGTCCGTCACGTCCATGCTCATGCTGAAGTTCGGCAGCAGCTGCTTGTAGGTGTTGGTCGTGTTGATCGCCGACTTGGCGCCGTACACGGCACTCAGTTCGGTGGCGTCCAGTACGTTCAAGGATTCGATATTGCCCTGCGTGCCGGACACCGTCACGTCGGTGCTTTCCAGCCGCGCACCCGTAGTGATCTGCACCGGACGCTCGGCCAGCGTGCCGGCGAAGTTCAATTCGACATACGCCGAGGTGGTGCGCTCCTTGACGGCGTAGGAGTTGTCGCGCACGACAGCGTCGAAGTTCTTGCCGCTCTGCTGCTCGACAAAGGCGAACTGCTTCTCGCCGTCGTGGCGCAGCCAGATCGCGGGGGTGCGGCCGCTGCCGCTCACGCGGCTGAGGAAATCGCTGCCGGCATCGAACACCGTCATCGTCCCCGCCGGGATCACCGGGGTGTCCGGGTAGCCGCAGTAGGTGCAGTGGATGCCCACGCCTTCGTTGTCCCAGCGCGTGAGCTGCTTGGTTTCCTGCGAGCGCTGCACGCCGAACTTGGCCGACACCAGTCCGTCCGAGCCGCCTTCCTTCCACACGCCGTCCACCTTGTACTGGCGTACGCTGTCGTCCACGGCCCAGCCGCGCCGCAGCATCACGTGTGCGCGCGAGTTGGCCGGGTCGAGGTAGTTCCCCACCGAGTGCGTGATCGGCCGTCCTTGCGCATCGTATTCGTACACCAGTCCCGTGGCAGGCGCCTCGAATTCGCTGGTCCATGGCAGGGTCTTGTCGTCCGACTGGAAGCGCACGCGGTTCTTGTAGCCGATCAGCGAGAGCTGGTCGCCGCCGCCGTTGTTCGGATCGCGCACGGCATCGGACTTCCAGGCGTCGAACAGCAGATTGAGCTTGTTCGACACCTTCCAGTCGGCCTGCAGCCCGAACGACTTGGTGGTGGTCAGGCGGTCGAACTTCTTGGCATGGAAGTCGGTCGCCAGGCCCACTTCCTGGTACAGGTCGGTGACGGTGCCGTTGGCGTCGGTTTTCGCGCGCTGCACGTTGGGGGCGGTGAACCAGTGGCCGTAGGAGGTGGCATCGGTCTTGATGTCGAAGTCCGAGTAGAGCGCGTCGGCCGTCAGCGTCAGTTCCTTGACCGGGCGGTATTGCAGCACCAGATTGGCATTGGTGCGGGTGCGCTCCTCGAACGTCACCTTGGTGTCGTAATTGCGGGGCGAGAAGACGTTGCCGGCAAAGCCCGCGCCGCCATTGAGTTCGCGCGTCGGGATGCCGGCGTTTTGCAGCCAGCCGTCGGTCTGCGCCTGGTTCAGGCGCGTCTTGGCGTTCTTGTGCGAGACCGCCAGCAGCACGCCCACGGTGCCGTCCGCGAAGGTATTGCTCACCAGGGCCGAGACTTCCGGCGTGGTCTCGCCGCTGTTCCCGTCGTGCAGGGCCTTGACGGAACCGGCGACCCGGAAGCCGCCCAGGGCCAGCGGGCGCGCAGTGGTGATGTTGATGGTCGAGCCGATGCCGCCGGACTGCTGGGTCGAGGTGCCGGTCTTGAACACGTTAATGCTGTTGACCAGTTCGGCCGAGACGGTATCGAAGTTGAAGGCCCGGTTCTCGTTTTCGGACGCGATCTGGCGGCCGTTGACCAGCACGGTGTTGAAGTCCGGCCCGAAGCCGCGCACCGTGATCTGCTTGCCCTCGCCGCCGGAGCGGTCGATCGAGACGCCGGTGATGCGCTGCAGGGATTCGGCCAGGTTCTGGTCGGGGAATTTGCCAATATCTTCGGCGGAAATCGCATCGACGACGCCGCTGCTTTCGCGCTTGGTGTCCATCGAGTTGAGCAGGCTGCGCCGGATGCCTTTCACGACGACCTGGTTGACCGGTTCGGCGCCGGTGGCCGCCGGGGAGGCCCCGCTCGGCGCTTCCTGCGCTGCACTGTGGTGTGAGGCGGCAAGCGTGGCTGTCAGCGCCATCACCGCGTTGGCAATCTTCCTTTTTTTCATGTGTCTCCTGAATGGTTGTCTTGGTCCTGTTGCCTGGAACATCACCTTCAACGCAACCGCTTGCGCCATGAAAAATGTAAAATGGCGCCGCCGTGGAAGCGCTTCCCATCTAAAGATTGGCAGATGATGGTATGTCAATCTTTAAATAATGGCAATGAGTAGTTGTAAGTATGCGTAGTCAAACTACGACACTTGCAAACGATTTAGGCAGTCCGCGCACCCAGCACCTGGTCGATCAACCCGTACTCCGCCGCCTGCTGGGCGGACATGTAATTGTCCCGGTCCGAATCGGTTTCGATGCGCGCCAGCGGCTGGCCGGTGCGCTCGGCCAGGATGGTGTTCAGGCGCTGGCGCTGGTACAGGATCTCGCGCGCCTGGATCTCGATATCGGCCGCCACGCCCTGCGAGCCGCCGTGGGGCTGGTGGATCATGATGCGGGCGTTGGGCAGGGCGTAGCGCTTGCCGATCGCCCCGGCCGCCAACAGGAACGAGCCCATGCTGGCGGCAAAGCCGGTGCACAGGGTGGAGACGTCGGGCTGGATGAATTGCATGGTGTCGTACACCGCCATGCCGGCGTACACCGAGCCGCCGGGCGAGTTGATGTACAGTGAAATATCCTTGTCCGGGTTGTCAGACTCCAAAAACAGCAGTTGCGCGACGATCAGGTTGGCCGATTGCTCGGTGACCTCGCCGACCAGGAAAATGACCCGTTCCTTGAGCAGGCGTGAGTAGATGTCGAAGGCGCGCTCGCCGCGGCTCGACTGCTCGACCACCATCGGAACGAGGGTGTTGTTGTAGACCTCGAAGGGATCTCTCATCGTCTCACGGGCTCCTCGGTCCGGCCGGGCGACCGGGACCGATTCGGATTGTAAGGGGCGTAGCGCTTAAAAAAGCGCGCTACGCAGTCGCTGCGGCCTTGGCGGGCCC